>JAXJRL010000107.1:0-18880 GCA_036310635.1 Muribaculaceae bacterium
CCAGGAACACGTTGTCGGCGTTGGTGAAGAGATAGTGCTGGCCCAGCTGGTCCACATCGTAGAGCGAGTTGAGTCGCAGCGAGTGGATGGGGAACTCGCGCGAATGGTACTTCTTGCGGTTGAACGACCATTCCAGCTCCAGGCCGTACTTCCAGCGATGGTCGCGGAAGCCGTATGCCACATGGAAGCGGCTGAAGAAATGCGGCGACAGGTTGGCCGTTGTCATGCCGCCCAGGCGCAGACGCAGACCCTCGAGGGTGTTGCCGCTGATGAAAGTGTTGAGCGGTCCGATGTCGAAGCGGGAGTCGTGCCCTGTGGCCACATATCCCGAGGCCATCATCTTCACAAACTTCTCGCCCCAGTAATAGAGCGGCACCGAGCGCAGACGCTGCATCAGCGACGACATACGGGCCTGAGCCGGAGGCAACTCGATGAGGCGCACGCCCTGCCAAAACACCTCGTCGCGGTGTTCGGCCTCAGGAGTCTGGATGGCGGAGGCAGAAGCGAGCTTGGAGGCGAAAACCGTGTCGGCGGGGGCGTCGAAACTGTGGTCGGCAAATGCGGCGGCGCGGCGCACATACAGCCCCGGCGTTCCGGGCATCACGGAGATTTCGAGAGTGAGGTCGTCGGCTGTCTTCAGTCGTGAGCCGTCGGGGGCGCGTCGGAAGTCCTGCGCCAGGCGCAGACTCTGGATGAAGTTGAGGTTGCTTTCGGCCGGCACGCGCATGGTGACGCGGCGGATGAACACGTCCGAGTCCGTGGGCTGCACGAACATCTGGCCGATGAAGCCGAAAGTGCTCTTGTTGTGGGGATAGAAGCTGAGCACCAGGCACTTCTCGCCGTCGATGGAGGTGGAATCGGTGATGTAGAACTTGTAGAAATCGGCCGCCAGCGGCGACAGCGGGCTGACGAAGCGGTTCTGCAGCAGGTTGATGTCGCGGTCATAGAGGTCAACGTCGCGAAGCACGTCCTGCAGGAATGTGCGCATGCTTTCCTGGTCAGTGATCTGGTCCACGCCCTCGCTGCGCACGCCTGTGACAATGCGGCGCTCCGCCTGCGGACGGCGCCGATAGTGCACGTCGGAGCTCTCCTCCTTCACCGACAGGCTGAGGATGGGCTTGCCGCTAACTTCGGACGTGTCCACATATTCCTCCAGGAACGGGAAACGACGAAGCAGCGATCCTCCCTCGGCGGCATGGAAGTCGTTGATGCCGATTGAAATGCGCTCGTAGCGGCGGAAGTTGTAGAATGGGTTGCGCCGGGGGTCGGACACCGACGCCGTAGCGCGGATGCGCTCCATCAGGTCGACGGCCGGATTGTTCTTCTTGGAGTATTTCTTACGCGTCACCACCAGCTCGCCGAGTTCCTGCGCCTGGGGGGTGAGCAGCACCTCGTACAGGTTCACCCTGTTCTTGGCCACGGGCACGAGGCGGCGTCCGTAGCCCTGCACGCTGACCGTCAGTGTGTCGGCGTCGGCGGGCACAGTCAGCTCCCAGATGCCGCGGGCGTCGCTCACGGTGCCGCGAGCCGAGCCCATGGCGGTCACTGCGGCGTAGGGCAGGCCCTCCATAGTCAGCGAGTCGCGCACTATGCCGCGCACCAGGTAGTCGCCTGACCCTGCCATGGCGCTGACGGCCACGAGCACGGCGGCCATGGCGGCCATGACGGACCGCAGAAAGCTCACGGACGGAAAAAAATGCTTAACTTTGGGCATTCAAAAATCAGTTCTAATAAAGATAATGGCAACAGAAACCGAACGCAAATTTCTGGTGGAGGGCGAGAGTTACAAGGCTCTGGCCGAGCGCCGCCGCCACATCGAGCAGTTTTACCTGTCGGCACGCCCTGAGGCCACGGTGCGCGTGCGCATCGCCGATGGCCGCGCATGGCTGACCGTCAAGGGGCTGACCCGCGGGTGCAGCCGCGCCGAGTACGAATACGAGGTGCCTGTGGCTGATGCCGAGGGCATGCGCGTGATGGCTGAGGGGCGCGTGGTAGAGAAGACGCGCTGGGTGGTTCCTGCCGGGGACAGCCTGAAGTGGGAAGTCGACGAGTTCCATGGCGCACTTGCCGGTCTGACGGTGGCCGAGATAGAGGTCCCGGAGGAAAATACGGTGTTTGAGCGTCCGGAGTTCGTGGGCCGCGAGGTGACCGGCGATGCCCGGTATTACAACTCGTCGCTGGCGCTGGACACCGATAGCCCCTTATAGAGGATGCGATAAAACTCGCCCGTACCGCTACGGTTCAGTGCCTTAACGGCGCTTCAGCAGGCAGACGTTCTCCACGTGCTGCGTGTGGGGGAACATGTCGACGGGCTGCACGCGCTCCACTGAATAGAGGGCGTCGAGCATGGCCAGGTCGCGCGCCTGGGTGGCCGGGTTGCAGCTCACATATACGATGCGCTCGGGCAGAGCTCGCTTTATCACCTCAACCACGTCGGCGTGCATTCCGGCGCGCGGGGGGTCCACAATCATCACTTCGGGACGGCCATGCTCGGCGATGAAGTCGTCGGTGAGCACGTCTTTCATGTCGCCGGCGTAGAACTCGGTGTTGTCAATGCCGTTGTCGGCCGAGTTGACCTTGGCGTCCTCGATGGCTTCGGGCACATATTCGATGCCGATGACGTGGCGCGCTCCGCGGCTCACGAAGTTGGCGATGGTTCCGGTGCCGGTATAGAGGTCGTAGACCAGCTCGTCGCCGGTGAGGGCGGCGAAGTCGCGCACCACCTTGTAGAGCTCGTAGGCGCCGGCCGAGTTGGTCTGGTAGAAGGATTTCGGGCCCACGCGGAAGCGCAGACCTTCCATCTCCTCGTAGATGAATTCGCGGCCGGAGTGGAGGATCACCTCCTGGTCGCCGATGGTGTCGTTCACTTTCAGGTTCACCACATACTGGAGCGATGTCAGCTCGGGGAACTCGGCGCGGACGGCGTCGAGGAGGGCATTTGTGGCCTCGGGGTTGTCCTCGCCCACCACGAGCACTGCCATGCTCTCGCCGGTGGATGCAGTGCGCACCATGAGCGTGCGGAGCAGGCCCTGGTTGGCTCGCAGGTCATAGAAACTCAGCGAGTTGCGCAGGGCGTAGTCCTTCACCCAGTCGCGCAGACGGTTGGAGAGCGGCGATGCCAGGTGGCACTCCGTGATGTCGAGCACCTTGTCGAAGGCACCGCTTATGTGGAAGCCGGCGCCGTCGCGGTCGTTGAACTCCTGGCCGCTTTCCAGCTGCTCGCGGGTGAGCCATCGGCGGTTGCTGAAGGTGTACTCCATCTTGTTGCGGTAACCCCACTGTCCGGGGCTGCCCTTGATGGGGCTTGTGGGCGGCAGGTCGATCTTGGCTATGCGCGTCAGGGCGTCCTCTACCTGCTGCTGCTTGCACTTGAGCTGGAAGTCGTAGGGGAGGTGCTGCCATCGGCATCCGCCGCACACACCGAAGTGGGCGCATCGGGGGGCTGTACGCAGCGGCGAGGGCTCAGTGAGGCGCACTATCCGCCCCGTGGCGAAGGAGCGTTTCTTCTTCTCCATCTGCACGTCGGCCACGTCGCCTGGCGCGCCGTAGGGGACAAATACCACCATCTGGCCGCCGTCGGCGGTGGCCAGGCGGCCCAGGGCGTTGCCCTCGGCTGCCACATCGGTTATCTGGAACCCCTCGAGCAGGGGCATGGGTTTCCGTTTTCTGGACATAAGTATGGCTGAATGAGTGGGTTGGGCTCAGAACGCAGTATGCGCTGCGTCCTGAGACAATTTCAGGCGCAAAGGTACAAAAAAATCCCCATATAGCGACGCGGGGAGGCTCTTCGCGCGCCCGTGCCTTAATAAAATGCCGCGCGGGGGTCTTAAACTTGTGAAAAATGTGTGGCAATGTTGATGATTTTAGTTATCTTTGCGGTGATTAATGCCACTCGGGCTGGCATCGCCTCCCCGGGCCGCACACATACAACTGACAATCCAAAACACACAATGCTCCTTTCAATGACCGGATTCGGCAGAGCATCGGCTACTGCCTCCGACTGCAAAATCACCGTTGAGCTCAAATCGCTTAATTCCAAGCAGTTCGACCTCAGCTCACGCATACCCCAAATGTTCCGACCCTACGAGGTGGAGCTCCGCAACGCCCTGGCCGCTCAGCTGGAGCGCGGCAAGGTTGACCTCAACGTAAGCGTGGAAATGGCCCAGGGAACAGCCTCGGCCCGCGTGAACGCCTCAGCCCTCGCCGCCGCCCGCACCCAGGTGGCCGAAGCCGCCGCAGCTGCCGGCGTTCCCGAGCCCGCCGACTGGTGGTCCGTGCTCCTGCGTTTCCCCGATGTGCTCACCTCCGAACAGCCCGAGGCCGACGAGGCCGCTGCCGCCGCACTCCGCACCGCCGTCAAAGAGGCCGCCGACGCCCTGATGAACTATCGCCGCGCCGAAGGCGTGAAGCTCGAGCAGTTCTTCGCCGCACGCATCCAGGCCATCAGCGACCTGCTCCGCGAGGTGCCCCGCTGGGAGAACGAGCGCATAGAGCGCATACGCACCAACCTCACCGAGGGCCTCAAGAAGATAGCCGTGGCCGACTACGACAAAGGCCGCCTCGAGCAGGAGATGATTTACTACATCGAGAAGCTCGACGTCAACGAGGAGAAGCAGCGCCTGAGCCAGCACCTGGAGTACTTCATGGAGACCATGAACCTCCCCAAACCCGGACAGGGCAAGAAGCTCGGCTTCATAGCCCAGGAAATGGGTCGCGAAATCAACACCCTCGGCTCCAAGAGCAACCACGCCGAGATGCAGATGCTGGTGGTGCGCATGAAGGACCAGCTGGAGCAGATCAAGGAGCAGGTGCTCAACGTGATGTAATCCGTCAGGCAACAGCCATAAAAGCTATAACAGCTATACAGCTATCAGATAACAAGTAAACCGAAATATATGTCGCAGAAACAAGGCAAACTCATAGTGGTCAGCGCCCCCTCGGGATGCGGTAAGTCCACCATCATCAACTCCGTGCTCGGCTCCGGCGAGCATGATCTCCGTTTCTCAGTGTCGGCCACCAACCGCCAGCCCCGTCCCGGCGAGGTGGACGGCGTGCACTACCATTTCCTCACCACCCAGCGCTTCCGCGAGGCCATAGCCAACGGCGAGTTCGTGGAGTGGGAGCAGGTGTACCCCGGCCGCTACTACGGCACACTGAAGAGCGAGCTCTCCGACGCCACCGAGCGCGGCGAGAACATCATCCTCGACATCGACGTGAAGGGTGCCCTCAACGTCAAGAAGCAGTTCGGCGACCGTGCCCTCACCATCTTCATCATGCCCCCGTCCATCGAGGAGCTCCGCAACCGCCTGGTCAAGCGCGGCACCGACCCCGCCGACGTCATCGCCGAGCGCGTGGGCAAAGCCGAGTACGAGATAGGCTTCGCTCCGCAGTTCGACCTCACCATCGTCAACGACGACCTTCCCGTGGCCGTGGCAGCCACCGAGAGCGCCATCACCGAATTCCTGAACCGTTGAGCAGCCCCGAAATCCTTGCCCCCGCAGAGTCGGTGGGCATCCTGGGCGGCTCGTTCAACCCCGTCCACATCGGCCACATGATGATAGCCTCCTACCTGGTGCAGTGGGGCTATGTGGACCGCGTGTGGCTCACGCTCTCGCCTCGCAACCCGCTGAAGAACGCCGGCGACCTCATCCCTGACGTGCGCCGCCTCAGCATGCTCCAGATTGCCACACGCAACCAGCCCGGAATCGAGACCTGCGACATCGAGCTGTCGATGCCCCTGCCGTCGTACACCATCAACACCCTCGAGGCTCTGCGCAAGCGCTATCCCCGCAAGCGCTTCCGCCTGGTGATCGGCGCCGACAACTGGGCCATCTTCCACAAGTGGCGCGACGCACAGCGCATCCTCGACGAATTCGGCGTGATAGTATATCCCCGCCCGGGCTACCCCGTCACTGACCTGACGGTGGACGGCATGGAGTACGTGGAGGCCCCCACGGCCAACATATCCAGCACCTTCGTGCGCCAGGCCATAGCCGCCGGCAAGGACATGAACCTTTTCCTGCCCCAGGGAGTATACAAGTACATAGCCGACAGCAAACTCTATCTACCCAAAACCACTTGACCGAAGCAGCCGTCCGGCGCGCATGCGATTATCTCGCCGTCGCTCCTCTCCTTCTCTCCAATCCTAACTCTCAGCATATGACAAAGCTTACCAACAACTCGCTGGCGCTGATTGCCCTCGCCAACGAATTCTGCCAGGCCGTGGAAGGCGCGCGCGAGGCCGAGCGCACCGAGTTCGTGCGCTCGATGCTCCGCCTCCTGCCCCGCATCTACATCGCCGCCTCCGACATCCCCGCGCCCGTCACCGAGTCGGACGGCTACATAGCCCCGGCCCTCGACGAGGACTACTACGACGCCATGCGTCGCGCCGTGGAGGCCCTCCTCGGCGAGGACGACACCTACCTGGACGTGTTCCAGGAGGATATGAAATACTCCGATACGCCAATCGCCGCGAGCATCGCCGAGGGCGTGGCCGACCTGTTCCAGGTGCTGTACAACTTCGTCGAAGCCGTGCGCGAGGCGCCCACGGAGCTTGTCACGGAGGCCGTCGACGCCCTGCGCGAGGACTTTGTGCACTACTGGAGCCGCACCCTGTGCAACGTGCTCCGCGCTCTCAACGCCGTGCAGACCGAGTCGGCCGATTACTGACCCTGCGCGGACGCCATGTCCAGCGTCCATACATTGACTTAACTCTTAACTCTCCCACCATAAAGCCATGACACTCAAAGAATTCCTTGACAAATCGCCCGTAAACTTCTTCGCCGCCCTCACCGTGGAGCAGGAGCTCCTCAACGCCGGCTTCGAACGCCTAACCCCCATCCACAAATGGGAGCTCAAACCCGGCGGCCGCTACTACATGATGCAGAACGGCTCCGCAATCTTCGCCTTCATCATGGGCACCGGCGTGCGACCCATCATCGGCGGCGACCTGCCTGTGCCCGCCTTCCACATAATCTCGGCACACAGCGACTCCCCATGCTTCCGCGTGAAGCCCGACTGCGAGATGCTCTCCGACGGACGCATGCTCAAGCTCAACACCGAGGTCTACGGCGGCCCGATTCTCTACACCTGGTTCGACCGCCCCTTGTCGCTGGCCGGCAGAGTGGTGAAGCGCAGCATTCATCCCCTGCATCCCGCCTGGGACCTGGTGCGCTTCGACGAGCCCATGATGACCATCCCGCACCTGGCCATCCACTTCAACCGCCAGGTCAACGAGGGCAACCCCCTGTCCAAACAGAAAGACATGCTCCCCGTGGTGGGCCGCCTCCCCGAGGGCGAGGAGCCAAAGGGCTGGCTGCGACGCACCGTGGCCGCCAAGCTCCACATCAACCCCGACGACATCCTTGACTTCGACCTCTCACTCTACGACACCACCCCCGCCTGCACCGTCGGCGCTTTCGGCGACTTCATTACCTCCGGCCGAATCGACGACCTCAGCATGGTACACGCCGCTATGACGGCCCTCCTCCAGGCCCCCGCGGCCTCGTCGGCAACCCGCGTCATGGCCATATTCGACAACGAGGAGACCGGCTCCGGAACCAAGCAGGGCGCCGCCTCGCCCATCCTCGACTACATGCTCCGACGCATCAACATAGCAATGGGAGGCACCGACGAGGACTACATGCGCGCCATCGCCGCATCCTTCATGGTCAGCGCCGACAACGCCCACGGTGTGCATCCCAACTACGTCGAGAAGCAGGACCCCACCAACCACCCCGTGCTCGGCGGTGGCCCCGTCATCAAAATCAACGCCAACTGCAAGTACATGACCGATGCTGACTCCGCCGCTGTCTTCGCCGAAGTCTGCGAGCGCGCCGGCGTCCCCGTGCAGTACTTCGTGAACCATAGCGACGTGGCCGGAGGCTCCACCCTCGGCAACATCCTCACCTCGCAGATTCCCCTGCGCGGCGTCGACATGGGTGCCCCTGTCTGGGCCATGCACTCGGCACGCGAAACAGCCTCACTGGCCGACCATGACTACACCATCCGCGCCTTCACAGAGTTCTACAGCCTCTGACGTCCCCGCTTCCGCGGCCTCGCTGCCATTCCGCCTCTCGGCCTCCGACTATGTGCGCCGCGCCGGCCTACGCTGGCTCGGCCGCTGGTGGTGGGCGTGGGCCCTGCCGGCGGCGGTTATGCTGGCCATGGCGTTTGCCGACGCCGTGTGGCTCTTTGTGTTCTTCATGGTGGTGTGTATGCTCTATCCCGGCCTGGTGATGATGCTGTTCTACCACTATGCACTGTCGCCAGAGGCACGTCGCTCCATCGAGGAACACACCGTCACCGCAGACCGCAGCGGGCTGACCCTCGCCTTCGACAATCCGCGCCTCCAGCCCGTAACCTATCCATATAGTGCGGTGACCGGCGTGGCCGTTTCCCGCCGATTTCTGGTCATAGACCTCGACAAGCCCCGCTACAACCACATAGCCATACCAGTCTCGGCACTGCCCGACGGCGCAGACACGGCCATGCTGGCTGTGATCGACCGCCATCGTCCCGATTTGGCACAATAATTGCTCCCACTCTCTCTATCATGACACAGAACCAGATCACAGACTTTGAACACCGTGCACGCACCCTCATTGCCGAGCGGCGCCTGCTCGACTCCATAGCCCTGATGCGGTCCACGGCACGCTCCGAGTCGCTGTGGCAACTCGACGAGAGCGCCTCAGCCATCGCCGACCACTACCGCTTCATGCTGCAGTACATGGCCCGCGGCGCCAACGACCCCGGACGCCCGCAGATGTACGCATCCATCCTCGACGATGCCAACACGCTGCTCGACTCGCTGGTGCGAGCACTCTCCATCCCGTCAGCCTCCACGCTCTATTTCAACACCCTGCGCACCAGGCAACGCGCTCCGCAGAGTCTGGACGACTTGATAGCCGCCTGGCACACAGTCAGTTCGTCGGCAGTGTCTCCGAAACAAGTGGAACAGGCCGAAGCCGACATATTCTATGCCGTATGGACCGCCATGCCCCTGTCGCAGCGCGATGCCGACTCGCTCAGCCTCCTGGTAATTGACCCGGAGACCTCCGACTCGCTGCGTGCTCAGGTGCTCTCGGCCCTCACCCTCGGCCTCCTCAAGTACTTCGACGGCCGCCGCCTTATCCTCCTGGCCGACATCTACGAAACCAACGTGGGCGTGGCCGACACTGTGGCCGCCCAGGCCCTGGCCGGTCTGCTCCTGGGCCTGCTGCGCCACCGCTCGCGCCGCCTCCCCCTCGCAGTCACCGAGCGCCTCGACCGCCTGCGCGGCATCCCCGAATGGCACACACATCTGCGCACAGCCTTCATAGAGCTGGCACGCACTGCCGACACCGACCGCGTGACCCACACCGTCAGCACCGACATAATCCCCGGCATAGCGCGTGCCGTGGGCGATGCCACAAAGGACCTGGACCTGGACTCGCTGCAGTCGCTCATGGACCCCGACGAGACCGACTCCGTAAACCCCGAATGGCAGGAACGACTCGACAAATCGGGCCTCGCCGACGCCCTGCACCGCCTGGGCGACATGCAGCAGCAGGGTGCCGATGTCTTCATGGGCGCGTTCTCTCATCTGAAGAATTTTCCGTTCTTCCGCGACATGCCCAACTGGTTCATACCTTTCAGCGCCACCAACTCGTGGGTGATGGATTCCCCCCTGCCCGTGCAGCTCGCGCAGACGGTGGAGAACCTGCCGCTGCTCTGCGCCAACGACAAGTACTCATTTTTCCTGTCGCTCTCGCAGATTCCCGAGGCGAACCGCGAAGCGCTCATGCAGCAGATGGGAGGAGCCACAGGATCGCCCTTCACGGCCATGGACATGCCCTCCGTCACCACTTCCGAACCCATGCGCAACGCCCTTTCGGCCTGCCTGCGCGACCTGTACCGCTTCTTCTGCCTGTTCAGCCGCAAGGACGAGTTCCGCAACCCATTTGCCGACTCGGTCAACCTGGCCGCCGTCCCCGCTCTCAGCGCCGACATAGCCGACCCCGAGCTGCTGCGCCTCGTGGCAGAGTTCTATTTCTCGGTGGAGAACTGGCACGATGCGGCACTCCTCTTTGCCCTCATTCCGTATCCTGACGGCACCATAGCCGAGAAACACGGCTACGCCCTGGCCAAACAGGGTCTCCATGCCGATGCCATCCGCGCATACCGCAGCGCCGGCGAGCCGTCGCCATGGGCCCTCACCCGTCTGGCCATCAGCCACCAGGCTCTGGGGCAGTGGCAGGAGTGTGCCGACGTGTGCCGACGCATCATCGCTGCCGAGCCCGAGCGCTTCGGCGCCGTGCTCCGTCTGGGGCGCTCGCTTTTCCGTCTCGGCGACTATGCGGCCGCTTCAGAGCAGCTGTTCCGCGCCGAATATCTGCGTCCGGGCCATCCGGAGGTGGCGCGTCTGCTTGCTTGGTCGCTCCTGGCGCTCGGCCGCCCCGCCGACGCCCTGCATCGCCTGCAGGCGCTCAGCGAGCCGCTCGACGCTTCCATGGCCCTGCTCCTGGGGCACGCCGGTTTGCTCGCCGACGACACTGCCGCCGCCATCGCCGCTTACCGCACCGCCCTCTCGCTCATGCAGGGCGATGTGGATGCTCTGCGCCGCGCCATTGACGCCGACAGGCAGCTGCTCACAGCCGCAGGAATCTCGGCTGACTCCCTCGCCCAGGCCGTCGATGCGCTTTCCATACAATAATAATATATATTAATAGATACACTCCAATGATTCAACGCCGTCAATCACTCTACTTGCTCGTCGCCGCAGTGCTAATCTTCGCGGTGCCGTTTGTGGACCTCGCCACTGTTCCCGCCTCGGGCAACATGGATGCTGTCCACTTCAACATCATCGACAATCCGGTGCTCTTTGCTGTCGACATGCTCGTCGGCATCCTCGCCGTCATCACCATTTTCAGCTTCCGCAGCCTGCGCCACCAGCAGCGCCTGGCAGTGCTGACCGCCGTACTGTCGGCCATGCTTCTTGTGGGCATACTCTTCACAGTGCAGATGGCAGGCATGATGAGTTGCATCGGCTATGCCGCACCGCTCTTCCTGGTTCTTGCCATGATCGGCGCCATCCTTGCCGCCGTAGCCATCCGCAGTGACCGCCGTCTGCTGGACAGCGTGAACCGCCTGCGCTGAGGCCATCGACCTGCCAACAACGACAACGCAAAACCGCCGCCCTTGTCCTTAGGATTGGGCGGCGGTTTTGTTGTTCCCGCATAAGTTTTAGGGAGGGCCGACAACCGGTTCAACGGCATCCCACCGTCAGTCATCACTGCGCCAATGGGCAGGATAAACAATAAAAATCAGGGCGACCCTTCGTGGCCGCCCTGACAGTTTCTATGTGGGGGATGAATTAGTTCTTGGGAGCTTTGGCCTCGAGACCGGCGTAGTAAGCCTGCTTCTCTTTGGCGGCGTTCATGGCCTCGGTGTTCTGGTTTACGGCCTCGTACTGGGCGATGGCGCGGTATGCGTCAACGTAGTAGCTCAGGAGGTTCTTCTCGTTGTTGGGATCAGCATACTCGGGGTTCATGTCCAGGCGCTGGATGAGCTTCTGCCAGTCGGCGAGCGAAGCGGCGTCGGTCACGCTCTTGTTGCGGATCTGCTCGATGAGGGCCTTGCGGCGGATGTACTGGGGAGGAGTCTGACCCAGGTCAAGACCTTCCATGGCGCGGTCCATGAGAGCCACACCGCGGTTGCCGTAGTCCTGGCGGCGTGCGTCGTCGTCAGCAACTGATGAGGTGGCACCGAGGAAATTGAGGGCTGCGGCATAGAGGTCGCTGCGGCTGGGGTTCTCTTCGGCGTTTACATATTTCTCGATGTAGTCGGCTGCCTTGGGATAGTCCTTCTTGTCGAACCAGTAGTCAGACAGGTCGTAGAGCAGCGAAGAGTTCTCGGGGAAAGCGGCGAGGCCGGCTTCGAGGACGGGCAGCACCTTGGCGGCGTTGACGGTGTCCTGCTTGAGCAGAGAAGCGTAGTTGCTGTAGTCGGCGGCGTTGTAACGGCCCTTGAAGTCAGGGTTGCCGAAGAACTTCTCGGCGGCAGCGAGGGCTGAGGGGTCCTTGAGGTCGCTGAGCGAGCGAACCAGCACGCGCTCGGCCTGGAAATTGTTGGGGTCGCGGCTGAGCACTTCGCGGCTCACGTCGGCGGCGTCCTTATAGTTCTGGCCGGCGTAGAGGAGCACGGCGTAGCGGGCCTTGTCCTCGGGGAAGTGGTTGGGGTTCTGGATGTATTTGCCGTACTGCTGGGCGGCGCGTGTCCACTTGCCGTGCAGGTAGTACTTCTCGGCGAGCTCGCGCTGAGCCAGGGCCGAGGTGGGCTGCTTCTGCAGGAGCTCCTCGAGGCGGTTGATGGCGTACTCGGGCGAGATGTTAAAGTATACATTGGCATACTTCACATAGCCTTCGGGGTTGTCCTCGTCAAAGAGGATGGCCTGCTCGTACTGGGTGGCGGCGGCGTTCCAGTCTTTGGCCTTGGCCAGACGGTCGCCCTCGAACACGTAGATAGAGGGTTCCTTGTCCTTTGACTGCTTGTGGGCCTTGGCCACGTATTCGGCGATTTCCTTGGCGTAACGCTCGGGGTCGGCGTTGTAGTAGGCGCGGGCGATGTCGACGAGCACCTCACTGTTCTTCTTGCCGAACTTCTGAGCCTGCTTGAAGTTTTCCTTGGCACCGTTTGCGTCGCCGTTCAGGAGCTGGAGGGCTCCAAGGCCTACGTAGTTGTAGGGGCACTCTGCGTTGGCTGCCACACCGGCCTGGAAAGCGGTCTGGGCAGCGGTCTTGTCGCCCTTGACCAGGTAAGCCTGGCCGAGGTAGTACTGCGAGAGGGCCTTGTCGGTGTCGGCGCCGTTCATGTTGCGCTGCAGCAGGGTGATGGCGTTGTCATACTGTCCTGCCTTGTAGTACTGGATGCCGTCCTTGTATCCCTGCGCCGACATGGAGAGTGCGGCGCCGAGAACCATGGCTGAAAGGAGTTTTAGTTTCATCTTATGGTGTTATTTGGGTTTGTTTTGATTCGTTTTCTATGATATTGTTGGCATGAATGTGTCCGCTCTGGCGGTAGAGAGCCGTCCGGATTCCGGGGTATGAAATAGCGCCGATGCAAGGGCTGACACGGGTTTTGGAGCCTTTTGTCAATGACTGGCGGCTACTTGCGTGTAAAGTTACGAAAAATGGTGCGAACTTGCCCTCTGATTGGTGACAAATTCGCGCCATTTTTGCGTTAATGTGTGTTAAATGTCTGTGGCTCAGCCTTCAGACTGCTTCGCGGCCACGGCATTCAGGGGCGTCAGTTGCCTCCGGCGGTCGACACTTCGTAGACGTTGACCTGCATGCGGGCGGGCAGGATGCCGGTCTTCATGATCAGCTTCTGGCCCTCGGTGCTGGTCACGAAGGTGTAGAAGCGGCCCACGGCGCCCACGGGCGAGCCGGTGGTGATCATATAGATGGGACGGGTCAGCGGGTAGGAGCCGTCGTAGATGTACTGCTGGTAGGGCTTGCAGGCGCGTGCGTCGGAGTTCATCACTGCCAGCACGTTCACGCCCGAGGCGTCCATGCGGTCGTTGATCTCCTGGCCCACGACGGCCTTGTCGCTCTGCAGCTCCTTGACTTTCTCGGCCATGGCGGTGGTGTCCACCTCCAGGTCGCGGGTCAGCCAGCTGACGCCTATCACGCCGATGGCGCCCTTGTGGTGCTTCACCACTGAGAACACGCTGTCGATGGATCCGGCGGCGGTGACGTTGGGGCCGAATTTGGCGCCGCCCATCACTGAGTCGCGCATGAAGGTGGCAAGGCCTGAGCCCTGGCTGTCGAACACCACGTTGATGTTGCGGTCATCGCCCATGGGCGACAGCTCGGACCAGCGCGTGGTGCGTCCCTCAAGGATGTCGCGGAGCTCGCTGAGGCTCACCATGTCCACGCGGTTCTCCGGATTGGTGATGAGCGCCACGGCGTCGACGGCGATCTTCATGCTGCGCAGGTTGGGATACTTCTTTTTCAGGGATATGCGCTCGTCCTTGGTGAGGTCGCGGCCCACCACGGCGGTGCGGGTGTTGCCCTTGAACAGTGAGTCAAAGGCCTCGGCCTGGGGCACATATCGGCACAGGATGAAGTTTTTGGGGTGGACGTACTCGAACACGTCGATCTCCTGCTTCATGATGTTCTCGAAGCTGTTGTCGCAGACCAGTGTGGCGGTTGACACGTCGGTGCGCTTCTTGTCGTCGCAGGCCGAGAGGGTCAGGAGTGCGGCCAGGAGCGCGAGTGCCGGTTTGAATAATCGCATGGAAGTGTGTGTACGGTTGATGAGTGAATGTTAGTGGAAACGGTGGGCGTCAGAAGCGCGAGTCGATGCCTGCGAACTGACGGTATGCGCGCCATGCGCCGTAGATGATGAGCACTACGCCTACCACCCAGCGGCCTACGGTCCAGCCTGTCGATTCGGGGTATCCGAACCAGTTGGTGCAGCATAGTATGCCCATGCCGATGTAGACTATAATCATGAAGATGCCGAAAATCATGCGCATGGGTTTTGCGGGCTGGTGGCGCGGAGCATTTTCCTCTTCGCGTCCGTGCATCTGTTCGCGGTATTTCTGGAATTCCTCGCTCTCGTTGGCGCGGTTATTGTTGGAGTCGGCCATAGTCTTGGTGTTTTGATGTTAGTAATGTTAATGATGAATCTTTTAATTTCCAACACGTCCGGAGGCATAATGTTCAGTTTTCCGGACCGAAAGCCCACCATCGCCCGCAAAGTTAGAAAAATTTCCCGCCCCTCCCAAAAAAAACTTCCCCGCCCCAATTAAAAGTCCGTTAAAGACCGGAATGTTGCTAAAATCTGCTAAATTGGCGTAATTAGTATTTAGACGGGCGCTGAATCACGCTGAAATGTAGTACCTTTGCAAGTTAAATCATCCGCATAGTTTTACAGATTAATGCCAAAAGTACAGACAGCATCTTCCTCCAAGTCTAAGAAAAATTCTCAGCTCCAGACTGCAAAGTCGGACATCGTCATAAAAAACGCGCGCGTCAACAATCTAAAGGGCGTTGACGTGCTCATTCCCCGCAACAAACTCGTGGTGGTCACCGGCCTCAGCGGCTCGGGCAAGTCGTCGCTCGCCTTCGACACGCTCTACGCCGAGGGCCAGCGCCGCTATGTGGAGAGTCTCAGCAGCTACGCACGCCAGTTCCTGGGCCGCATGCCCAAGCCGGAGTGCGACTCCATCAAGGGCCTGCCGCCCGCCATCGCCATCGAGCAGAAGGTGAACACGCGCAACCCGCGCTCCACCGTGGGAACCTCCACCGAAATCTACGACTATCTGCGACTCCTCTTCGGCCGCGTGGGCCGCACCTATTCGCCCGTAACGGGTCAGGAGGTGCGCCGCCACGGCGTGGAGGACGTGCTCGGAGCCGCGGCCGCCATGCCCGAGGGTACACGCATAGCCGTCACCGCCCCCGTGGTGATGCCCGAGAAGCGACGCTTCGCCACCCAGCTCGATGTCTACCTAAAGGCCGGATACTCGCGCCTGGTGCACGACGGCGAGTTTGTGGCCATCGAGGACATGCTCGCGCAGCTCGACACCATCCCCGACTCCCCTGACGGCTACTCGCTGCTCATCGACCGCATGGCCGTTTCGTCCGACCCCGACGAGGTGTCGCGCCTGGCTGAATCGGTCGAGACAGCGCTGTTCGAGGGCCGTGAGCACATGAACCTGCTGGCATGGACCGCCCCCGGCGAGCCCCCCGTGGTACGCGAGTTCTCCACCACCTTCGAGGCCGACGGCATCACCTTCATCCAGCCGTCGGACCAGATGTTCAACTTCAACAACCCCTATGGCGCCTGCCCACGCTGTGAAGGCTTCGGCCAGACCATCGGCATCGACGAGGCGCTCGTGGTGCCCGACCCGTCGCGCTCCGTCTATGACGACGCCGTGGTGCCCTGGCGAGGCGAGAAGATGAGCGAGTACAAACGCCGCTTCATGTCGGCCGCCGGTGCAAAAGGCTTCCCAGTTCACCGCCCATACCAGGACCTCAGCGACGAGCATCGCCGCATGCTCTGGGAGGGCGTGCCCGGCGCACCCGGCATAAACGGCTTCTTTGACTGGGTGGAGACACAGCAGCACAAAATCCAGTACCGCGTGATGCTGGCACGTTACCGCGGCCGCACGGTGTGCCCCGTCTGCCACGGACGCCGTCTGCGCCGCGAGGCCGAGTATGTGAAGGTAGGCGGCGCCACCATCACCGACCTGGTGCGCATGCCCGTCTCCGACCTGCTCGCCTGGTTCCGCGACCTGCAGCTGCCCGATGCCACCGATTCGGCCGTGGCCGCACGCCTGCTGGTGGAGATCCGCAACCGCCTCTCCTTCCTTGTGGACGTGGGCCTGGGCTACCTTACCCTCGACCGTCTCAGCCGCACCCTCTCCGGCGGCGAAAGCCAGCGCATCAACCTGGCCACCTCGCTCGGCTCCGCGCTCGTGGGCTCGCTCTACATCCTCGACGAGCCCTCCATAGGCCTGCATCCGCGCGACACTCAGCGTCTCATCTCGGTGCTCCGCCGACTGCAGCGCCTCGGCAACACCGTGGTCGTCGTGGAGCATGACGAGGAGATGATGCGCGCCGCCGACTACATTGTCGACGTGGGCCCCGACGCCGGATCGCTCGGAGGCGAAATCGTGTACCAGGGCTCGCCCGAAGGCCTGCTGAAGCTCCAGGACAGCCACACGGCCCGTTTCCTGCGCGCCGTCAGCGCCGAGCCCGCCGCCGAACCCGCACCCCGCCAGCGCCGTCACTCGGCCAGCTACATCGAGGTGGAGGGCGCCCGTCAGCACAATCTCAAGGACATCACCGTGCGCTTTCCGCTGGGCATGCTCACCGTGGTGACAGGCGTCAGCGGCTCCGGCAAGTCCACCCTTGTCCGCGACATTCTCTACCGCGCCCTGGTGCGCCATCTCGGCGATGCCGGCGACGCTCCCGGCAAGTTCAGCGGCCTGGCCGGCGACCTGAAGCGCATCTCGGCAGTGGAATTCGTTGACCAGAACCCCATCGGACGCTCATCGCGCTCCAATCCCGCCACCTACCTCAAGGCTTACGACGAGGTGCGGCGCCTGTTCGCCGACCAGCCCCTGGCCAAGCAGCTCGGCCTCACTCCCGCCCATTTCTCCTTCAACACCCCCGGCGGACGCTGCGAGGAGTGCGCCGGCGAAGGCACCATCACCATCCCCATGCAGTTCATGAGCGACATAGTGGTGCCCTGCCCCGAGTGCCACGGCGAGCGGTTCCGTCCCGAAGTGCTCGACGTGCGCTACCGCCAGCGCTCCATCTCCGACATCCTGGCCATGACCGTCGCCGACGCCATAGCCTTCTTCCGCGAGGACAGCGGCAACACCACCGCGCAACGCATCGCCGACCGCCTGCAGCCGCTTGCCGACGTCGGCCTGGGCTACATTCAGCTCGGCCAGTCGTCGTCCACGCTCTCCGGCGGCGAGAACCAGCGCGTCAAACTTGCCTACCACCTCGGCCCGTCGCAAACCGAACCCACGCTCTTCATCTTTGACGAGCCCACCACCGGCCTGCATCCCCACGACGTGGGCATGCTGCTCACGGCCTTCTCGCGCCTGATAGACCGCGGTCACTCCGTCATCGTCATCGAGCACAACCTCGACGTTATAGCCGCCGCCGACCATGTGATAGACATCGGCCCCGAGGGCGGCGAGGGCGGCGGCAACGTGGTGTGCGTCGGCACTCCCGAGCAGGTGGCCGCCTGCCCCGACTCACACACCGCCCGCTTCCTCGCCCCGAAGCTCCGCCAGCCGCCCCTCCAGTGCTGACGGCCAAGCTGGCAAAATCCGCACCCAACCATAACAAAGGCCGGGGCCTGACGATCCAATTCCGTCAGGCCCCGGCCTTTCCAGTCTTAGGAGTCCCCTAAGCCATAAAGGCATGCCCTAAGCCATAATCTTAATGTCAAGCGCCCGCTCTATCTTGTCAATTGTCTCAATGGATAAGTTCTCTGAGCCTTTAAGAATTTTGGAAATATATTGTTGGGAGCAGCCCATCTTATCTGCAATGTTCTGCTGATTCAATCCCAGCTCTTCCATCCTGTCCAGCATGAGCATGGCTATTTTCTGGGAGTGACGTAACCAAGACTTGCTGGACATACGCCATCTGGCTTTCTCCTTCCATGAGGAAGAAGAACTGCCGTAAGCTCTAAGTTTTGAGATTATTTCCTGTTCAGTCTTCATCGGTTGTTATTTAAATTTCGGATAAATAGTCTTTGAAGGAGTCAAGGTCGGCGATGTCATTGTCAAGCAAAAACCGTCTGACTTTCTCCATTCTTGCCAAAGATGGTGTCAAGGATATTGTCAAGGCAATCATCGTATTTTACAGCCTATAACCGTTCGTTTTCATATATAAGTTCAAATTTCATGGCTTTTTTATTTGCAAAGGAATACATAATTTCCTATTTATCCTTAATTCCGCAACACTATTACAAATATAACTTTTTAAGTACCTGAGCAACAAAAAGTTGCCCAGGATTTTGCCATGTCGAAGAATTCACTTATCTTAGTGTTGCAAAAATAAACAAGCAAAACTCTGATATGACATGGCAAAAATACAAATTAAATCTGAGGAACTCACTCCTTTTGGAGGAATATTTTCAATAATGGAGCAATTTGACTCCAAGCTCTCATCTGTTATAGACTCAACCCTTGGTATGAGATGCAAGCTGTATGGTTATCAATACAGCGAAATTATTCGTTCTCTGATGAGCGTGTACTTCTGTGGCGGTTCATGCGTGGAGGATGTAACATCGCATCTGATGCGTCATCTCTCGTATCATCCGACCTTGCGCACATGCAGCTCTGATACCATCCTCAGAGCCATCAAGGAAC
>JAXJRL010000108.1:0-8270 GCA_036310635.1 Muribaculaceae bacterium
ATCAATGCGGTTGAGTTAAGGAAATCACATCAGAAACCCACATTCTCTAAAAGCATGAAAATATGGTTTTTGCTAATTTCGAATTATAGCTCCAAACTCTTAACTCAACCGCATTGATAAGCCCGATAAGCCTGGGCTGACTGGGGCTCCTGGGCCTTCTGAGCCTTCTGGGCCTTCTGAGCCTACTGGGCCTACTGTGCCAGCTGGGCTGACTGGGGCTCCGGGGATGGAGGGGGCTGATGGGGTGGAAATGGGAGGGGGGTTAGTCGGCGCAGTAGTGTTTTAGGACTTGGCGGTAGGAGTTGAAGATTTTGGATTTTGAGACGAAGCCTACGTACTTTCCATTGTCGTCGACGACGGGCAGGTTCCAGGCACCGGTGTGGTCGAAAGTCTTCATCACGTCGCCCATGGGGGAATTTTCGCTGATTTTGGCGGGGGGTATGCTCATGAACTTGCTGACGTACATTTTCTTGTACAGGTCGGGGCGGAACATGATGTTGCGGATTTCGTCGAGCACCACCACGCCCTGCAGCATGCCCTCGTCGTTGAGGACCGGGAAGAGGTTGCGGTGAGAGTGCGAAATGACGTCGACCATCTGCTTGAGGTTCATCTCCGGCTTGACAGGCAGGAAGTCATTTTCGATGACATTGTGGACTTTGAGGAGCGTGAGCACGGCTTTGTCCTTGTGGTGGGTAAGGAGTTCGCCGCGCTGGGCCAGACGCATGGTGTAGATGCTGTAAGGTTCGAATATTTTGATGGTGCCGTAGGCCACGGTTGAGACTATCAGCAGCGGGAGGAACAGGGCGTAGCCGCCTGTGAGTTCGGCGGTAAGGAAGATGGCCATCAGCGGGGCGTGCATCACCGCGCTCATCACTCCGGCCATGCCGATGAGTGCAAAATTGCGGTCGCTGAGCAGGATGTCAAAGCCCATTAGATTGGAGCAGAAAGCGAAGAGGTAGCCCACCATTGCACCTACGAACAGCGACGGGGCGAAGGTGCCGCCCACGCCACCGGCACCGTTGGTGGCCGATGTGGCA
This sequence comes from Muribaculaceae bacterium, assembly GCA_036310635.1. Taxonomy (GTDB): domain Bacteria; phylum Bacteroidota; class Bacteroidia; order Bacteroidales; family Muribaculaceae; genus CAG-873. Next base: position 1,038 of record JAXJRL010000108.1, read on the forward strand.
AAGGCCTTGGTGGCGATAATGGCCAGGATGAAGAGAATGATGAACCATGCCTGCGAGCCCTCGCTGTAGAACAGGGAGCCGTTGACAATGCTCGACGGGTCGCCGGCCAGCATTCCCATGATGGACTCATAGCCTTCGCCGTAGAGCGGCGGGAACAGGAACACCAACAGCGACAAAACTGTGCAGCCCAGGACCGTGCGCCACACGCGACGCTTTATGCGCTTGAACATGTTCTCCATCATGTTCATGACGCGCGTGAAATAGAGCGAAACCAGGCCGCAGACCACTCCGAGCACGAGCACAAAGGGAATCTTGGCCACGGTGAAGGCGTCGCTCTGCACGAATATGAACTCGAAGTCGATGCCGTTGTATATATAAGCCATGGTGGCGCCAGTGATGGACGCGATCATGAGCGGCATCACCGACACGGTAGTAAGGTCGAGCATGAGCACTTCGAGGGTGAAAAGCATGCCGGCGATGGGTGCCTTGAAGATGCCGGCAATGCCCGCGGCGGCTCCGCAGCCGACCAGGATCATCAGCGTTCTTGGGGAGAGACGGAAGGCCTGGCCCACGTTGGAGCCAATCGCGGCACCGGTGGCCACGATCGGGCCCTCGGCACCTACGGATCCACCGAAGCCGATGGTGATGGAGCTGGCTATCACGCTGGTGTACATGTTGTGGCGCTTGAGGCGGCTCTTGTTAGTGGATATGGCGTAGAGGACACGCGTAACGCCGTGCGAGATGTTGTCGCGCACCAGATAGTGCACGTAGAGGCCTGCAAGAATGACGCCGACAGCGGGAAAGAGAATGTAAAGATAGTTGCCCTCGTTGATGTGGACATGGCTAAGCAGCATGCCCGAGAACAGGTGGATGAGCATTTTCAGCACAATGGCAGCAAGGCCGCAGAGCGCGCCGATCACGAGGGCCAGGAAGAGCACGAAAGTACGCTCCTTGACGTGTTTCTCGCGCCATCGCACCAGGCTCAGAAACGCTTTGTCTATCTTGCTGTTCGGATTTTGTTCTTTCATCGTTTTACCTTCTTTACTTTAGTACCTAAGAGTCACATTCCCTTGCCAGTCAGCACAGTGCTGACAGTGTGAAACAGTATGCGCATGTCCACCGGCAGCGACACGTTCTCGAGATACAAGAGGTCGTATCGCAGGCGCTCAACCATCTCGTCGATGGTCTTGGCATATCCGTATTTGACCATGCCCCAAGAAGTTATGCCAGGACGCACCTGGTGAACGAGGCTGTAGTAGGGCACGCGCTCCTCAATCTGGCGGATGTAGAATTCACGTTCGGGACGCGGGCCCACGATGGACATCTCACCCTTGAGCACATTGTAGAACTGGGGGAGTTCGTCGAGGCGGTATTTGCGCATGACACGGCCGAGGCGAGTTACGCGGGGGTCGTTCTCGGTGGTCAGCTCGGGCCCACCGGCTTCGGCATCGTTTGTCATAGAACGGAATTTCAGAATCATGAACGGCTTCTTGTGGTAGCCGATTCTCTGCTGACGGTAGAGCACGGGGCCCTTGCTGTCGAGCTTCACGGCAATTGCCAGGGCCAGGTAGACCGGGCTTAGCACCAGCAGCGCCAGGGCCGAGACAGCCACGTCGCCGGCCCGCTTGCAGTTCTTCGTCATCTGCGACATGTTGGCCCGGGTGATGTCGACGAGGGGCTCGCCCACCACGTCCTGGAACCTGGGGCGGCTTACCAGAAGACTGTGGAGGTCAGGCGTGACATAAATGCCTATGTTCAGTCCTAACAGCTTGCTGACCAACTCAGTGGTACGCTTCATGCCCTCGGGCTGCGGCAGCATCACCACGCGGCTCACCTCGCCTCGGTGTGCCATTCCGGCCACCTCGTCCATGGCGAACACCGGCAGGCCGTCCACTTCGGCGCCGGCCTCGCGGCGGCCTTCGGTGTCGATGAAACCGGTGATTCTGAAGCCGTTTCGGCGCTGGCTGCGGCTGATCTGTCGTGCGGCTTTAACGGCTTCAGCATCAGTGCCGGTGACCAGTGTGTCGAACCGCAGGGCTCCCTGACGAATCCTTTTGGTGGTGCGACCCGTCAGCACCAGGCGCTCAATCAGCACCGGTATGCACAACAAGCCCCAGAGAATCAGCAGCATCTCAAGGTTGTGGAGCCTTTCGGGGATGCCGTCGTTAACGAGCACGGCGAAGAATATGACCACGGCGCCCAGGGCCGATACAGTCATGGTGTTGACCACCTCGTCGGCGCGACTTTTGAAGTAGGCCGTATTGTAGTATCCTGACAGCCAGTAGAGTGCGAGCATCACAAGTGGAATAAGAATCTGACCGCCGAGCACCGGCAGGGAGCTGAGATGGTCGGTGAAGGAGTAATGCACCTTGAAGTAGTCGGGCAGTGCGCGGTAGCGTATGAGAGTGAATGCAACCCACCCAATGTTGAGCATCACATAGTCGCCCAGCACATACTTCATGGTCTGCATCTTACGCCCTTGCATTTTCAGTCTGTCGCTATTATTTTCTGAGAATTTTGAACGAGCCGTCCTCGGACAGGCGCATCACGGTGGACGGTTTGCGGTGGGGGTCGGGGCCTTCCTCGCGGCGCGAGGTGCAAACATAGTCGACGGCGTTGAGAATCTCGGGGCTTATCTCGTCGAAGCAGTTGGCCGACGGCTCACCGCTCACGTTGGCGGAAGTGGACACGAGCGGGCGAGCCAGGCGCTTGCATATCTCGGCGCTGACGGCCTCGCGGGTCATGCGCACGCCCAGCGTGCCGTCATCGCCCATCAGTCTGGGGGACACTCCGCGTCCGCGGTCGTAGACCACGGTGAGCGGATGCTCCGAGCACTCTATCAGCTCGTAGGCCACGTCGGGAATGCCGTCGACGGTGCGTTCAAGCATGGCCAGGTTTGCCACCAGCGTTATGAGCGCTTTGTGGTCGTCACGTTTCTTAATCGCATAAATCTTTTCAACGGCAGCCGTGTTGGTGGCGTCGCAACCAATGCCCCAGACAGTGTCGGTGGGATAGAGAATCACACCGCCGGCCTTCAGCACACGCACGGCCTCGGCAACGTCGGCTCGCTCGGCCTCGGTCAGGCGTCGCATGGGCGCTTCCTGCCATTCGCCGGGTGCGACAATCTGCCACTCGCCGTCCTCGCAAGCGCCTTCGGCCACTTTTCCGCGGGACTTGCGGGAAGAGACGGCACTGCGTTTTTCGTCCTTATGCGTCTTTTTGTTCATCATGCTACAAATTTAACCATTTTTCCCCAATCCACACACTTTTTTTGGCCACTTCATCCCGTTGCCTGCCCCAATTACGGCCGTGCATGGCAAAAATCGCCTTTATAATCTGCGCCCATAGACAAAAAAAGAGGATGACCCGTGCAAGGCCATCCTCCGGAAATTATCTTTTGTCGTTAGTCAAAGTAGCCTTCGACAGTCTGTTCGACTGTCTCAGGGGCTTCGGGGACATAGTTGCCGCAGATGTTGATGTCCGCCGGGAACTCGAAGCGCGCTGACTGGCTGTAGTTCAGCTTCGGGTCGTCATAGACGGCGCGCATGAAGCGTCCGAAGATAGGCAGGGCCATTTCGGCACCCTGGCCGTTGGCCATGGTGTTGAAGTGGATGTAGCGTTCGTCGCCGCCAACCCACGCTCCGGCCACCAGGTCGGGTGTGAAGCCCATGAACCAGCCGTCGGAATTGTTGTTGGTGGTACCGGTCTTGCCGCCAATCTGGGCGGAGAGAGAGTACGGGGGACGACGCAGACGGTTGCCGGTGCCGCTGTCAACCACGTTGAGCAGGATAGACAGTATGCGGTAGTAAGCCTGGCGGCCGATGGCCTCCGTGCGGTTGGGGCGGAAGGTGGCGAGCACGTTGCCAGAGTTGTCAGTGATGGCGGTAACGTAGAGGGGCTGTGAGTAGCTGCCCTGGTTGGCGAATGCCGAGTAGCCGGTGACCATTTCCCTGAGCGAAATCTCGGCCGGGCCGAGGGCGAGGGAGGGCACAGCGGGGAGCTTGCTGGTGATGCCCATGTTGTGCATATACTTCACCAGCTCGGAGGGGTGCACCTCCTGGATGAGGCGTGCCGAGATCCAGTTGTTGGAGTTGGTGAGCGCCCAGCGGAGGTCGACCATTTCACCCACGCGAGCCTTGCCGGAGTTGCGCGGCATCCAAGTCTGGCCGTCGGGGAGGGTGATGACGGGCTGGGTGTTGCTGAGCATGCTGCAGGGTGTGAACGAGTCGCTGCCGCTCTCGTCGCCTTCCATGGCAAGGGCGTAGAGGAAGGGTTTGATGGTGGAACCCACCTGGCGCTTACCTCGCGACACCATGTCGTACTGGAAGAAACGGAAGTCAGGGCCTCCGACATAGGCTTTCACGTGGCCGTTGGTGGGATCCATGGCCATGAAGCCTGCGCGCAGGAAGTGCTTGGTGTAGAGAATGGAGTCGCGGGGCGTCATGGTGGTGTCGACGGGGCCGTCGTAGCTGAACATCGTCATGTCGAAAGGCGTGTTGAACTGCTGTTCGATCTCGGCGTCGGAGAGGCCGGCGACCTTGGCCACGCGGTAACGTTCGCTCTGTTTGATAGCATTGCGTATCAGCTGCTTGCGAGTTGCGGGCGACAGTTCCTCGGGGTCGGAGGTATAGGGGGCGGACGGCGAGCCCTTCTTCTCGCGGAAGAAGCGGCGCTGGAGGTCGCTCATGTGGTCGCGCATGGCGTCCTGCGCGTGCTGCTGCATGCGGGAGTCGATGGTGGTGTATATCCTGAGGCCGTCGGCGTAGATGTCGTAGAGCGTGCCGTCGGCTTTCGGGTTTTTCTGAATCCAGCCGTATACGGGGTTTACCTCCCAGGCAATGGAGTCGTCGACATAGCGCTGCTGGTCCCAGGAGGGATAGTCGCTTCTTTCGGGCTTAGTGGCAGTGAGGTAGCGTCTGAGCTCTTCGCGGAAATAGGGGGCAATTCCCTCCTTGTGGTCGGTGCGGTGGAAGTCAATTCCAAGCGGCAGAGAGGAGAGAGAGTCTCGCTCCACCTGCGTCAGTTTGCCGGCCTTGTAGAGCTGGTCGAGCACGACGTTGCGACGCTGCAGGGCGCGCTCCGGGTGGCGCACGGGGGTGTAGTAGGAGGGATTCTTGGCCATTCCGACGAGCATGGCGGCCTCCTCCATGCGGAGGTTTCGGGCCTCCTTATTGAAGTATACCTGAGCGGCCGACTTGATGCCCACGGCATTGTAGAGGAAGTCGAACTGGTTCAGATACATCTTTATAATCTCCTCTTTGGAGTAGTAGCGCTCGAGCTTGATGGCGATCATCCACTCCACGGGTTTCTGCAGAGCGCGCGAGAGCATGTTAGACGTAGGCGGGGTGTAGAGCTGCTTGGCGAGCTGCTGAGTGATAGTGGAGCCGCCGCCGGCGCCCTTGTGGCCGAGCAGGATGGTTTTGAAGGCCACGCGGCCGAGCGAACGAAGGTCAATGCCCGAGTGGCTTTCGAAACGCTGGTCTTCGGTGGCTATGAGCGCGTCGACGACGTTCTGCGAAATCTCGTCATACTCGGCATAGACGCGGTTGCCGGTGTTTCTGAAATAACGGCCCATCTCCACGCCGTCGGCCGTGTAAACGACTGATGCGAAGCGGTCCTTAGGATTCTTGAGTTCTTCGACGGGGGGCATGTAGCCGATCACGCCGTTGTAGGCGAGGATGAAGAACAGCAGCACGAGGCCAAAAATTGAGCCGGCGCCGATCCACAGCCAGCGCACTATCCGGCGTGTTCTGTCTATCTTTTTGTATTTGTCGGCTTCTCGGGCCGATGTGCGGTTTGTACTTGCTGACATATACTTAGATTTCTGCAAATTCTGAGCCCCTGGCATGCCTCACAGAATCCATGTGTTTTGGCGCCTTGCGGGGTTTATCTGTCTGTTATAATGTGATTTACGTGTGGCATCGACCAAATGATTGGGGGGCGGTCGAATTTTGCCGTAGATATAATGCGCAAAGTTACAGAAAAAACGTGATTTTTTGCGTAACTTTGCCCCGTGAAAATGAGAACACGTCGAATATTTGGTATGCTCACCCTTGTGTTCTTCCTGCACTTCGTGGCGGGAAGCACAATGTTCATGCACTTCCACAATATTGACGGACAGGTGGTTGCCCACTCACACCCGATGATTCCGGGCGCCCACCACACCCACACCGCCGCCCAGTGCGTGAACCTCGGCATAATGCAGAGCGTGCTCGCAGGGATGGACGTGGCGCACACCGACTAGTACCATCCCGCGGTCTCGAAGGGGATAGTGCTCCAAGCCCCGGAAATATCGCTCGCGGCGGTTCATTTTCTGTATGTAAAAGGACTTAGAGCTCCTCCCGTGGCCTGAGCTCACACTTGAAGAGCGCCGCGCTGCGAAGCACGGTGCCCGCGGGCTGTATGCGCTTCACGGCACATGCGTCCTACCCTATCTATGCCTCGGTCGGCGGGCTTCCAATGCCTGCGCACCAGGCTCACTAACCCTTTTACATAACATAAACCATTCTATTCGCAATGCTTAAAAAAGTATTTGCTGCGCTGCTGTGCACAGTGGTCGCAGCCCTCGGCGCATGGTCGGCAGAGCCCGGCATGCGCTCCGACGCCAACATCATAGGCCACGTAACCGACTCAGAAACCGGCGAGCACCTGCCTTACTATGCCATCAAACTCCTTGGCACACACTATGTAACGCTAACAGACGCATCGGGGCACTATGCCTTCCGCGATCTTGCACCGGGCGAGTATTCGGTAGAGGCTTCCTTCACCGGCTACGCCACACAGACCAAGAAAATCAACGTCAAAGCACACACGACAGTCGAGGTGAATTTCGACGTGGAGACCGACGCGTTCCTCCTGGATCAGGTGGTGGTAACATCCTCAAAAAGTGAGCAAAATCGCCGCAACACCCCCGCGCTGGTCAACGTGCTCGGCAATCAGACGTTCCGGATGGTCAATGCCGCGTCGCTCGCCGACGGCCTCAACTTCCAGCCCGGCGTGCGCGTGGAGAACAACTGCCAGAACTGCGGCTTCCAGCAGGTGCGCATCAACGGTCTTGACGGCCAGTACACCCAGATCCTCATCGACTCGCGCCCTATCTTCAGCGCTCTGGCTGGAGTCTACGGCATCGAACAGCTTCCGGCCAACATGGTCGACAGAGTCGAGGTAATGCGCGGCGGCGGATCGGCCCTCTTCGGATCGTCAGCCATTGCCGGAACCATCAACATCATCACC
>JAXJRL010000109.1:0-2973 GCA_036310635.1 Muribaculaceae bacterium
AGAAATCGCAAACGTTCTTCTAAGACCGCTCTACAAGCCGAAATTCGATGTGTTCAAATTTTTGTCATGTACTTAAGTCGTTGTTATGCGTCGGACCTTTTGCCCGACACACATTAGACGCAACCATCTACCGAAAAATTACACCAACCCCCAAAAAATTACACCAATCCCCCCAAAAAATTACACCACCCCCCCTAAAAAATTTCTCAACACCCCCGGTTTTCCCGTCTCCATCGGGGTTGCAAAGCCGGATGTTTGCCACCGAGGCGAGAAGGGCGATTTAATGATCCGGGCAATTTTAGTGTTTATTACTTATATTGGCTTGCATTAACAGTTGTGGGGGTCTTTGTGTGATTGTTAAATATGTTTAATTGTAAGATTGAAGCGTATGGGCAATCGATGGTAACTACTTTTATGACAGTTGTATCATCATTAAATTGAATGTGCTATATTTACAAAATTTATGTTTGTTGTGAATTTTTAACACCACATTTCTGCCCCTTTTCTTGCTTTCGCCATGTTACAGAGTGTAAATTCGCAACATTGATTCCATACCGCCCTACGCCTGATATACCTTAAATCAAAAACCTGAATACCTATGGCTGTCATAGCACTCGACCTCGGAGGAACAAAAATAGCCGGCGCACTCATGAACGAAGACGGCAAAATCCTCTATACCCACCGCAACCTACTCAACGGACGCTCCGGAGGCGAAGTCGGCACACTAATTGCCGACAACGTGCGACTCCTGGTGGAACGCGCCCGCTACCACCGCATCAACGTCGAGGCTGTCGGCGCCTGCATCCCGGGCATCGTCGATCCCGAAACCGGAATAGTCTGGGCTCCGAACATACCGGGCTGGGAAAAGTTTCCCCTTCGCTCTGTGATTCGCCGAGCCCTGGGTACGGGCCACGAGGAAACTCCCATACTCATCGACAACGACCGCATCTGCTACGTGTACGGCTCCAAGTGGAAAGGCGCCTCGCGCGACTGCCGCAACGTGGTGTTCATGGCCGTGGGCACAGGCATCGGTGCCGGAATAGTGATAGACGGACACCCCCTGCACGGAGCATCAAACATAATCGGTGCCGCCGGATGGATGGCCCTCGACGCCCCATGGACAGAAGCATATGGCCCGGCTGGCTGCTTTGAGTACTACGCCAGTGGCGCCGGAATCTGCGCACGCGCCAAGGACATGGTGCGCGCCGACAAACAGTACCGCGGCCCCCTGCGTCAGAAACCCATCAGCCGCATCACCACCGGCGACGTGTTCCAGGCCTACGACGGCGGCGACCCCATCGCCACCACCGTAATCCGCAAGGCCGTGCAGATGTGGGGAATGGCGGCAGCCAACATAGTCAGCCTCCTCAACCCCGAGCTCATAGTGTGGGGCGGCGGAGTGTTCGGCCCCGCCCAGGCTCTCATTCCCGACATATACCGCGAGGCCCTCAAGTGGGCGCAGCCCATTTCCATTCGCCAGGTGCGCTTCATTCCCAGCGAGATGAAAGGTCCCGCCGGCATTCTCGGCGCTGCCTACATAGCCATCAACCGCGACAAAATCTGACATTCCATGACCACAAACGCTCAACCCGCACCCCGTTCCGGCATCAGCACCGGTGCCGTGTTCTTTGCCGCCTGCGTCGGCATCATGCTTTTCGGCGTCTCAATGATAATAGTGGGCGCCCTGCTTCCGCGACTCCGGCTCGACTCGCCGGCTGAGGCCGCTTCGCTCGTCACCCTCCTGCCCGTGGGCATCCTCGTCGGCTCGCTGGTGTTCGGCCCCGTCTGCGATAGGTACGGCTACCGGTGGCTGCTCGTCGGCGCCTGCGCATCGGTGCTGGCCGGCGTGTACGGCCTGGCGGCCATGCTCCCGCTGTGGGCCATGCGCCTGTGCGTGCTGCTGATAGGCATAGGCGGCGGCGTGCTCAACGGCGAGACAAATGCCATAGTGGCCGACATCTACGACGGCCGCAAGCGCGACTCCATGCTCAGCCTCCTCGGCGCCTTCTACGGCATCGGCGCCATCGGCATACCCCTTCTCATGGGCCTGCTGGAGCAGTACATCCACTTCTCGGCCATCATCGCCATGCTCGCCACAGCGTTCGCGCTGTGCGTGGCCGTCTGCGCCTTCATCCGATTCCCGCGTCCCCTGCAACCCCAGAGCTTCCCCATGGGCCAGGCAGTGAAAATGCTTGGCAACCGCACACTGCTTCTTTTCGGCCTCGTCCTCTTCTTCGAGAGCGGCATCGAGGGCGCCACCAACAACTGGACCACCACCTATCTGGCCAATGCCACCAGCCTCAGCCCGTCTGTTGCCGTGCAGGGCCTCACCGTGATGGTGGCGGCGCTGACAGTGGCGCGCCTGTGCCTGGCGTGGGCACTGCGCCGGTTCAGACCCGACCGCGTGCTGCTGAGCTGTTTCGCCGTGCTGGCCTGCGGATTCGTGCTCCTCGGCATGGCCCGCGGAGCCGCGGCCGTGATGGTGGCCATGGCCATGGTGGGCGTGGGCACAGCCGCCACCTTCCCCGTGGTGCTCAGCTATGTGGGCCGACAGTTCCCCGCGCTCATCGGCACAGCCTTCGGCGTGGCGCTCACCATCAGCCTCGTCGGCAACACCCTGATCAACGTCTGCCTCGGCTCTGCTTCGCAGACCATGTCGGCCCTGCCGTGGACCATGGTGGGCTGCACGGTGGCCATGGCCGCAGTGTTCATGGTGCAGCGTCGCCGGCTACATTGAAATTAACGATAAACCCAATCCAAAGTAATCACCTAAAAAATACCATTACAGACATGAAGTACGCAAAGAAATGGCTTGAGAACGCCCATGACATCATGGACAAAATCGAAAAATCGCAGCAGGAGAACATCCTCAAGGCTGCAACCATCATGGCCGACAGCATAGAGAGCGGCCACTGGGTGCACACTTGGGGCTGCGGCCACGCCACCATCCCCTGCGAGGAGATGTATCCCCGC
>JAXJRL010000110.1:0-9539 GCA_036310635.1 Muribaculaceae bacterium
ATCCGGTAGCCTGAATAGCCTTCTTCATAAAGAGCGAGGACTCTAAGCCGTGCTTCTATCCTTTTTAATTGATTCATAAAGTTGGTTGTTTGTGAGTCAACTTTTTTCAGGGAAAGACAGATAAGCCCAATAGGCCTAATAAGCCCAATAACATGGAGGGGTTGGGGTGGAGATGAGATTGTGGGGCTGAGCCGGTTGAGGAGGGCGGGGAAATGGGGGAAATGGGGAGGGGGTGGTGGTTATTCGGAAAAATTGTGTACATTTGCAAAATCATTGATAGATAGAATAGACATGAAGATTGCAATAGTGGGCGTTAGCGGCGCCGTGGGACAGGAGTTCCTGAAGGTCATTGACCAGCTGAAATTTGAGTTTGACGACCTGGTGCTGTTCGGTTCTCAGCGTAGTGCCGGGAGCAAGGTAGAGTTCCAGGGCAAGGAATACACTGTGCAGTTGCTTCGCCATGAACCTTCTGATTTTGAGGGCGTTGATATTGCGTTTGTGTCGGCCGGCGCGGGTGTGTCGGTTGAATATGCGGACACAATCACTGCGCGCGGCGCTCTGATGATAGACAACAGCAGTGCGTTCAGGATGCACCCGGATGTGCCTTTGGTGGTTCCGGAGGTGAACGGTGCCGACGCGCTGAAGGCACCCCGCCGCATTATAGCCAACCCTAACTGCACTACGATCCAGATGGTTGTGGCTCTGAACCCGATTCAGCAGCTGTCGCCGATTCGGCGTGTGCATGTGGCCACTTACCAGGCTGCGAGCGGTGCCGGCGCGAGCGCCATGCAGGAGCTGTGCGACCAGAACCGCGAGATAGTGGAGGGTAAGGAGCCGACTGTGAAGAAATTCCAGCACCAGCTGGCGTACAATGTGATTCCGCACATCGATGTGTTCATGGACAACGGGTACACGAAGGAAGAGATGAAGATGCACCTGGAAACCAAGAAGATAATGCACGCGGAGGACCTGGAAGTGAGCGCCACTTGTGTGCGTGTGCCGGTTCTGAGGGCTCACAGCGAGGCGCTGTGGGTGGAGACCGAGCGTGCAATCAGCATCGAGGAGGCTCGCGAGGCTTTCAGGAAGGCTCCGGGCGTGGTGCTGGCCGACAGTCCGTCGGACAATGTCTATCCGATGCCTCTGGACCTGGCCGGATGCGATCCGGTGTATGTGGGCCGACTGCGCAAGGACCTTGCCAATGACTGCGGACTGAGTTTCTGGACTGTCAGTGACCAGATACGCAAGGGTGCGGCTCTGAACGCGGTGCAGATAGCGCAGTATGTGCTGAGCCACCGGGGCTGAACCTCAGGGAGCTCATGGCTCCCACTCCACTGCAAAAAATCCATTCATCAACACACTCATAACAGACCGAAATGTTACTGCTGGCACATCCGATGGTTACGCAGCCGGTGCAGATATTCTTCATCGTGCTGGCCATCATACTGTTGGCACCTATCCTGCTGAACAAGCTGAAGATACCGCACATCATAGGCATGATAGTGGCGGGCGTGGTGATAGGGCCATACGGGTTCAATGTGCTTGACCGCGACTCGAGTTTCGCCATTTTCGGACAGGTGGGCCTGCTGTATCTCATGTTCCTGGCAGGCCTGGAGATAGACATGTTCCATCTGCGGCTGAACCTGAAGCGGGGTCTGCGGTTCGGACTGCTGACGCTGATGGTTCCGCTGGTGCTCGGCGTGGTGACGAGCGTCTACCTGCTGCATCTTGACTGGCTGACGGCGCTACTTTTAGGTGGCATGTATGCCTCGCACACGCTACTGGCGTATCCGGTGGCGGCTCGCTATGGGATAACGAAGAGTCCGGCTGTGCTGATATCGGTGGTGGGCACGATCATCGCGGTGATCGGCGCGCTGTTTGTTCTGGCCATAGCGGTGAATGTGAAGCGCGACGGGGAGTTCTCGGTGCTGTCGCTGCTGCGGTTGCTGGGCATGATGCTGGTTTACTGCACGGCGACGGTGTATGTGTATCCGCGCATAACGCGCTGGTTTTTCAAGACATACAGCGACCGCGTGACACAGTATGTGTACGTGATGACGATGGTGTTCATGTCGGCGTGGCTGGCGCAGGTGATCGGGCTTGAGCCGGTGCTGGGAGCGTTCTTCGCGGGCCTGGTGCTGAACCGTTTTGTGCCGGCGTCGTCGGCGCTGATGGGCTCGATTGAGTTTGTGGGCAACGCGCTGTTCATTCCCTACTTTCTGATATCGGTGGGAATGATGATGAATGTGCGCGTGGTGTTCAACGGCGACACACTGGCGGTGGCTGGCGTGATGCTGGCAGTGGCGATTTTCAGCAAATGGCTGCCGGCACTGATGACGCAGAAGCGGTTAGGGCTGAGCTTCGCTGACCGCAATGTGATGTTCGGCCTGACGGCGGCGCATACGGCAGTGGCGCTGGCGGTGGTGACCCTGGGCCACAGCATGGGAATGCTGGACAGCCGGATACTGAATGCGACGGTGACTGTGATACTGATAACGTGCGCGCTGGCGCCGAGCGTGGTTAACATTTATGCTCCGCGCGTGAAGCTGGCCATGCTGCGCGAGGAGGACGAGCGCGAGGGGTCGGTGAACAGCCGCGCCACCACACGTTCCCGCATAAACAACACACTGATTCCGGTGCCGAACAGCCGGACGGCCACTGAGCTGATGGAGCTGGCCATACTGATGGGCAATCCGCGTGCTCGGCGCGAGATGTTCGCGCTGCATGTGCGCTCGGACAACAGCAGCAAGGCGCGCGCGGAGAGCGACGAGGCGCTGGAGACGGCGACGCGGATAGCGGCGCAGGCAGACGTGAAGCTGACCACGCTTGACCGCTATGACCTGAATGTGGCCACGGGTGTGCTGAACGCCATCAACGAGCGCTACATAACGGAGGTGATCCTGGGTCTGCACCGGCGTCAGACCGTGATCGACTCTTACTTCGGCAGCAAGGTGGAGCAGCTGCTCCGCGGCACCAACAAGATGATCATCATATCGCGGATGCTGATGCCGGTGAACACGGTGGCGCGGATAGTGGTGTATGTGCCGCCGAAGGCGCAGTACGAGACGGGATTCTCGCGGTGGGTGCGCTGCATAGCGCGCCTGGCGGGACAGCTGGGTTGCAGGGTGATGTTCTGCGGCACTCCCGACATACAGCCGCTGGTGCGCGGGGTGCTGTACCAGGAGAACTACAATGTGCGGTGCGAGTTCCGCGAGGTGAACGGCTGGGACGACTTCATAACGATGAGTGTGCGCATCAATGACGACGACTTGCTGATAGTGATCGGTGCAAGGCCGGCGTCGGTGTCGTTCAGCGACTCGATGATTGAGATACCGTCGTTCCTGCAGAAATATATGGCGGGTAACAATGTGATAGTGATCTATCCGGAGCAGTTCGGCGAGGAGCACGCGCCGCTGATGTCGTTTGCCGACCCGCTGTCGAGCGACATCGCCACGACCGTGTCGCCGCTGTGGCTGAAGGCGCGCGGACTGCTGCGCAAGCTGTGGCATGACTGATGGGGGAACATGTAGTTTTTGTCCACCGGCGGTAAATTTGACATAGTTTTTGGTATAAAAATGCACACGGGTTACGGAAAGTACGTGATCCGGGTACCGGCGTGCCGTAACTTTGCGGCACAAACTTTTTTTAAACCAAAAACACTATGGAAACACTAAATGAAAAGCAAGTAAGGGAAATAATTGTGCACTGCACGGCCACGGAAGCGGGCCGGCGCGTGGGCGTGAAAGAGATTGACGCATGGCACCGCAGGCGCGGATTCGAGTGCATCGGTTATCACTATGTGGTGGGCGAGGACGGCGGCATCGAGGCCGGGCGCGACACCAAGTATGCCGGTGCGCACTGCCTGGGGCACAACCGCCGGTCGGTGGGCGTGTGCTATGTGGGCGGACTTCGCCACGGGCACCCTGCCGACACGCGCACTGAGGCCCAGAAGCGGGCCTTGGAATGGCTTCTGCGCCGGCTGAAGCGGGAGTATCCCGGGGCGGTGGTGCACGGGCACAGGGACTTTGCACGCAAGGCGTGCCCGTGTTTCGATGCAACGTCCGAGTATGCAAATTTAAAGTCGGAGGAGGGCGTATGAAGGCTTGGATTTTGTTGCCGGCGCTGTGGCTTGTGGGATGCTCGAGCCAGCGGCATGTGGAGGCTGAGAGCGTGCAGACGGTGCAGGTGGACAGCACTTCGGTGCGTGTGGCCGATTTTAAGGCACTTCTCGACGTCGAGATTGATTCGCCTGAGATTGTACTCATCCGCACGCCGGAAACGGCTGAAAGGGCAAATACGGAGCCCGGAGTGGCGGCTGTGGTGCGCGGACGTCGGCTGAAGGTGGCCTCGCGGCAGACTGTAGAAAATTATTCCACACAAACCGTGGCTCGGACCGAGCGCGCCGAGGCTGTGGAAAAGAGCGAGGAGAGCCGCGAGGCCGCTGCCGGATGGCCGGGATGGAGCCTGGTATTGGCGCTCGGCGCGGGAATGATTATAACGCTACTAATACTAAAGAAACTTAAGCTATGAATGTAACGAATCTGAGAATGGTTGCGGCCGCTGTGGGCGGCGCGGTAATGAACTTTGTGGTGCCTGTGGTGCCGTATGCGGCGCTGTGCACGGCGATGGTGCTGGCTGATGTGGTGACGGCTTACACGCTGTCGCGGCGTGTAAGGCGGCATTATGGGGCACAGGGAGCCGGACTGTTGAAGAGCCGCCGGCTGGGACGTGCGCTGGTGACTCTGGGCAAGGTGTATGCTTTGCTGCTGATAGCCTCGGGGGTGGATGCCCTGCTGGTACCTGACGGGGGCTGGAGCGCTCTGCGGTTTGCCACGGGGGCTGTGTGCCTGTGGCAGGGGGTGAGTGTGCTGGAGAATGAGTCGTCGTGCTCAGATGCCGAATGGGCGCGGATTGCGCGGAAGTGGCTGGTTGACAAGGCGCGACGGCACTTGGGGTGAGGAGGGACAGGATAAGAGGGGGAAGGCTTATAAGACTTATAAGATTTATAAGACTTATAATTGATTATAGAAAGGCAGGAGGGGCGCGATAATTCGCGCCCTTCCTGTGTGTTTTTTGGGGGTTAGTCTGGGCGGGGGGAGCGGCACTCTGGGCGGAGGTGGTAGTTGTCGCGGAGGCGCTCGAAGTCGGCGGGAGCGCTGCGGAGGATGGCGTCGTCGGCCATGATGTCGTAGCTGTCGGCCACGCGGGTGAGGCGCACCGCCGAGGGGATGGGCGCGGCCTGTTCGGTGGTCATTTCTATGTGCGGCAGTGCGAAGGTGTCGGCGAGGCGGTCGAGCACCATGCGTGTGGCGCGGATTTTGCCGTCGCGGCTGTAACCGGCTATGTGGGGTGTGGCGATGTCGACCAGGTCCATGAGGTCGGTTCGGATGGCGGGCTCTCCCTCCCAGGTGTCGATGGCGACGGGGCCGACGGTGCCGGCATTGATTGCGGCGATGAGGGCGTCGGTGTCGACCACGGGGCCGCGCGCGGCATTGATGATGATGGGTGCGCGGCGTAGTCGGGCGAAGAAGTCGGCGTCGGCGAGGTGGAAGGACGGGCAGTCGCCTGTGCGAGTCAGGGGGGTGTGGAAGGTAACGATGTCGGCCTGTTCAGCCACTTGGTCGAGGGTGAACCAGTCGGAGCCGCCCTCGGCCTGCTGTCGCGGGGGGTCGCAGCGCATCACCTTCATGCCGAGCGAGCGTGCCCACTGCTCGACGATGCCTCCGACGTGGCCCACGCCCACGATTCCGATGGTGTACTGGTCGACGGGGCGGTTGATGAGGCGTGCGATGGCGGCGAAGACGTACTGGGCGACGGCGGGGGCGTTGCAGCCGGGTGCGTTGGTGGTGACTATGCCGTTGTCGGCGCACCAGGTGCGGTCGATGTGGTCGTAGCCGATGGTGGCTGTGCCCACGAACCTGACGGAGCTGCCGGCGAGGAGGGCGGCATCGCAGCGTGTGCGTGTGCGCACCAGGAGGGCGTGGGCATGGCGGACGGCCTCGGGGGTGATGTCGGCGGGCTGGAGAACGCTGACGCTGAAATACGGCTCGAGGAGGCCCTGGAGGAAGGGGATGTAGCTGTCAACTACAATGAGAGGCTTATGGTCTGACATGCGTAGAGGATGATGTAGATGGCGATGATGGAAAGGATGGCGATGTAGCTCTGGCCGGCTCGGCCCACGAAGAGGCGGCCGGTCTGGAAGGCGGTGCACATGCCCAGGAGCGGTGCGTAGACCACGATGTTGACGAAGTCGATGACGCAGAGCAGGAGGGTGGCCAGGGAGAGCACGGAGAGCATGCCGTTGTAGGCGCGCATGTGGGCGTTGTAGGCGATCATCTTGGGGAAATTGAGCATCCACGAGCCCACGAGGAGGACGGCGGTGAAGAACATGGCCACGATCATGGGCACGTTCTGCTCCAGGTTGAAGCTGCCGAACATGCCGGCGATGTCGGGGACGTGGGCCCGGGTGACGGGCACGAGGCCAGTGCCGAAGGCGAGCCACCATGGGGTGATGATGCCGAAGAGGGCAGCCAGGAGTGTGCGCCAGTTGAAGATGCGCATCTGCATGCAGCCGATGATGAAGACGGGCACGTAGAGCACAAAGCAGTACTGGGTCATTGCCAGGGCCGACAGGACGGTGAAAATCAGGTAGATATGGCGTTGGCAGGTGAGAGGCTGCGCATAGGAGCCGTAGAGCAGGAAGAGGCAGAGCAGGACTGCCAGGCAGAGCAGGACTCCGGAGCCGAAGGATGTGAGCAGGCGCGGCAGGCCGATGGCCATGGCCATGAAGAGGGAAGCGTCAAGGAGTGTGGGCGAGCGCAGCAGGTTGAAAGTGCGGTTGAGGGCCACCATGAGCACTCCGATGACGAGCACCGCGGCCACGCTGACCACTGCCGAGACCGTCGGCGAGGATATCCAGAGGTTAGCCGATGGGAACAGGATGCCGTGGTCCATAGGCTCGACCAGTGGCCCCACCGCCGCAAACGAGGCATAGGAGAGGCCGACGGCGAGAATCATCATCACCATCAGGCACCACCGAGAGTGGAGGAAACGGGTCAGAGCCAGGGCCTGAAGCATGTGGGGAGCGGCGGGTTAGAGGCTGAGGACGTCGCGGCCAATGTCGCTGCGGCTGGTTTTGCCGTCGAAGTGGATGTCGGCGAGTGCGCGGTAGCTCTTGGCCAGGGCATCCTCGAGGGTGTCGCCGAGGGAGCTTGCGGTGAGCACGCGGCCTCCGGATGTGAGCAGGCGGCCGTCGGCGTCAACCTTGGTGCCGGCATGGAAGACGATGGTGTCGCCGCCGGGGCGCAGGCAGCCGGTGATTTCCTTGCCTTTGGCGTAGGAGCCGGGGTAGCCGGCCGAAACGGCCATGACAGTGGCGGCAGCCTTAGGCGAGTGGGGTGCGGCGATGTCGCCGAGGTGGCCCTGAGCGGCGGCCTTGACGAGCGCGAGGAGGTCGGCGGCGAGGCGGAGCATGACGGCTTCGGTCTCGGGGTCGCCCATGCGGACGTTGTACTCTATGACCATGGGCTCGCCCTCAACGTTGATGAGGCCCAGGAAGATGAATCCGCGGTAGTCGATGCCTTCCTTCTGCAGGCCGGCGATGGTGGGGCGTACGATGCGCTCCTCCACCTTGTCCATGAAGGCCTTGTCGGCGAACTTCACGGGGCTTACGGCTCCCATGCCGCCGGTGTTGAGGCCGGTGTCGCCCTCGCCGATGCGCTTGTAGTCCTTTGCGACGGGGAGGATGCGGTAGTCCTTGCCGTCGGTGAGGACGAAGACAGAGCACTCTATGCCTTTGAGGAACTGCTCGATGACAACGGTGGCCGAGGATGCGCCGAACATGCCGGAGAGCATCTCGCGCAGGGAGTTGCGGGCCTCTTCGAGGTTGTCGATGATGAGGACGCCCTTGCCGGCAGCGAGGCCGTCGGCCTTGAGGACGTAAGGGGGCTGGAGGGTTTCGAGGAACTTGTATGCCTCGTCGATGGTGTCGGCGGTGAAGCTGCGGTAGGCGGCTGTGGGGATGCCGTGGCGGGTCATGAACGCCTTGGCGAAGTCCTTGCTGCCTTCCAGTGCAGCACCGGCCTTGTCGGGGCCGACCACGAGGAGTTCGGGGATGGCCTCGGCCATATAGTCACGTATGCCGGCCACGAGGGGGTCTTCGTTGCCCACGAACACCATGTCGATGCCGTTTTCCTTGACGAAAGCCTCGATGGCGGGGAAATCGGTGGGTTTGAGGTCGACATTGGTGCCGAAATCGCGAGTGCCGCCGTTGCCCGGGGCGATGAAAAGTTTGCCCAGGAGGGGGCTGTTGGAGAGTTTCCACGCAAGTGCGGATTCGCGTCCGCCGCTGCCGAGGAGCAGCACATCGAGATTAGCCTTTTCGCTCATAAGGAAGTATGATTAAGATTTGTGACAATCAATTAAAGCACAAAATTACACCTTTTCGGCGAGTAAAGCAACTTTCGGCCCCCGATTAGAGCCTTCAAACGAGTATAAGGGCCGAGAAAGCCGTGAGCAAGAATATGAGTGCGAGCATATGTCAATATTTGCCTTATAATGATAAAATTAGTAATTTTGCGGCAACAATGTCAGTCAATGACATTTGACATAGAATCTCAGAGGAGGTTCGCCCCCCTTTTTCATAACAAAGCGTCTATATATGCTCATGAAACAGGCCAAAGCCTTTTGTTCGTGATTGACAGACAAAACCTTACGTCAACTGCCACTGTTGTTATTCGTCATATTTGTCTTCAGTGCTCCATCGTTCATAAACACCGCAAGACTTCCATTGGCAGGTCTTATAACCTACACGCTGCCCCAATCAGTGATTTTTGGGGTGGTTTTTGCATTGCTTGCCAATTTGCGAAAATGGATATGGTGGACCATCTACAGCCTATGCAGCCTGATTATGCTGCTGGAGTTCGGAGCCTTCTTCACCCAGTCAAGCCGAATCACCAGCTCGCTGGCCATAATCATAGCCCAAAGCAATGTTGGCGAAAGTTCGGAATTTCTATCGGCTTTCTATAAACCCGTGCTCACGTCGTTGGCAATAGCGGTGGCAATTGGGAGCATCGCAACAAGACCGTGGTCTATTATTACGATGCAACTGCTCTCGGCTCAAACTATGCCGTCAACGAACAGGATTTCCGTTGGGTGGTAGTCCACGAGTTCGAGCGGCAGGGGTGGCGTTGCGAGGCCGTGTACCTCGGCAACCCGATGCGACACGATGAAAAGTACCTGCTCATCAACCAAGGCTTCGCAGGTAAACAACGCCTTATGCCGTTCTTCAACCGCTCCAACAACGAAGACCTAATCCTGGCCGTCCAGTCCGCAGGTGTCAGCCGTGGCCGCAACGGCTTCCGCAAAGACAAGTCCGGCGAAAAGCTCGCGGAGTCCGAAGAAGACCTCCTCGAACACCGCACCGACGGCACCGACGCCTTCGATACCCTCTACATCGGAGCGGAGAAATTTCCGTATCGGGATGCGTTCAGCCTCCCGACTTCGGGAATTTTGTAGCGGCTGTGAACGGCGAAGCCCTCGCG
>JAXJRL010000111.1:0-9884 GCA_036310635.1 Muribaculaceae bacterium
AGATCCGGTAGCCTGAATAGCCTTCTTCATAAAGAGCGAGGACTCTAAGCCGTGCTTCTATCCTTTTTAATTGATTCATAAAGTTGGTTGTTTGTGAGTCAACTTTTTTCAGGGAAAGACAATCAGACCCAGCAGGCTCAGCAGGCCCAGCAGGCCCAACCTACAGTTCCCCAACCTCAACTCCTATTGAAGCTATAAAAGCTATCAAGGCTATTTAAGCTAAACATTCCTTCCCCCCAAAAACCAACGCGCACCGCCAACAAGCGGTGCGCGTCAATATTTCTTTTCAGCATGGAGTCGGATTTCCGTCTCCATTTTTGCCGAATATTTTTCTTTTCTTACTTCAGGATTTCCTTGACGGCGTCGTTCGGAACCATCTGCTCCTGGAAGGTGTAAGCACCGGTCTTCGGCGACTTCACCATCTTGATAACTTTGCTGTAGGTACGGCCTTCACCCTTCTGAAGTGAGGCGACGGTTTTCTTTGCCATATCTCAGTGCTTATTTGATTTCTTTGTGAACAGTTACTCGCTTAAGAATGGGATTGTACTTCTTAAGCTCTAATCTCTCGGTAGTGTTCTTGCGGTTCTTGGTGGTGATGTAACGCGAGGTGCCGGGCATACCGCTTGCCTTGTGCTCGGTGCACTCCAGAATTACCTGTACGCGATTACCTTTTGCTTTCTTTGCCATCTTTAGAATCCTATTACTTTAATGTCCTTATCTGTTAAAAATCCCTTTTCGGCTGCCTGCATCATAGCTGCGTTCAGACCGAGTTTGTTGATGGTGCGAAGGCCCGAAGCCGAGATGGTGAGGTTGATCCAAATGCCCTGCTCAACCCAGTAGAACTTCTTGTTGAAGAGGTTCACGTTGAAGCGGCGTTTGGTGCGACGCTTTGAGTGAGAAACATTGTTTCCCGTCATTGCTTTCTTGCCGGTGATCTGACAAATCTTTGACATGGCTGTTAATGGTTTATCGTATGTAATTTATTCAAAATTATTGCTTTATTGGCCGCCATCTCGTTCTCATATCGCCTCGGAACGCATCTTTTTCCGGAGCTTTTAACGATGTGCCATAAAACAGAGTGCAAAGTAAGCAATTTTTTTTGTCCCGGCCAAACTTTATCCCTCTTTTTTGCCCTCTCTATTCCCCATTTTCCCTTTTTTCGCTAATTTTGCACCGTTTCTACTCCCACACTTCATTTTCACACATCTCATGACCCAAGCAAAACACCCCTGCCGCATTGTCCGTTCAGCCACCATTCCCGGCTCTCTGAATACTTTCTGCCGCGGACAGCTCGCCGAACTCTCAGCCATGGGCTACGACGTCGTCGCTGTCTCATCGCCCGACCCGCAGCTCCGCGAATTGGCCGACCGCGAGGGTGTAAACGTCTGCGCCGTGCCCTTCGAACGCCACATCAGCATCGCCGCCGACCTCCGCTCGCTCTGGCTCATGTGGCGCGCCCTCCGTCGCATCAAACCTCGCATGGTCCACTCCATGACCCCCAAGGCCGGTCTCATATCCATGATGGCCGCCCGCCTCGCGGGTGTGCCCGTGCGCGTCCACACTTTCACAGGCCTAATCTGGCCTACGGCCACCGGCATGAAGCGCCGCATCCTCATGCTCACCGACCGCATCCTCTGCGCCTGCGCCACACACATTGTGCCCGAAGGCCAAGGCGTGCGCCACGACCTGCTCTCGGCCGGTATCACCCGCAAAGACCTCCGCGTCCTCGCCAACGGCAACGTGCGCGGCATCGACCCCGACCACTATTGCCGCTCCGAACAGGTCATGGCCCAGGCCGACAAAATCCGCGTCCCCGGCGTATTCACTTTCGTATTCGTCGGACGCCTCGTCGCCGACAAGGGCATCCGAGAACTCGTCAACGCTTTCAGCCGACTCCACGCCGAGCACCCCGACACACGCCTCATCCTGGTCGGCCGCCAGGAACCGCAGCTCGACCCTCTTCCCGCCGAAACTCTCAGGCTCATCGAATCATCCGACGCCATTCAGGCCGTCGGCAACCAGGACGATGTCCGCCCGTGGATGGCCGCCTCCGACGCTCTCGCCTTCCCCAGCTACCGCGAGGGTTTCCCCAATGTGGTCATCGAAGCCGGCGCCATGGGCCTCCCGTCCATCGTCACCGACATCAACGGCTCGCGCGAGATTGTCGTCGACGGTCTCAACGGCCTCATCATCCCCACTCACTCCGCCGATGCACTCCACGACGCCATGCTCCGCCTTTACTCCGACCGTGCCCTCTGTCAGCGTTTGGCCGAGGCAGCACGTCCCAGGGCCGTCACCAACTGGTCGCAGTCTGTTGTCCGCAAGGCTCTCTACGATTTCTACGACTCCATTCTCGCCGACTGACCGCACAAAACGCATACCCACAACAAAGGCCGACTCTCCCACGCAGGGAGAATCGGCCTTAGCTATTGACTGTTTGTCAATGGCTTACTTCACAAGCTCGCGGACGCGTTCCTCGCTGCCGTCGGCATAGCGCTTCACCACTATGTACATTCCCGGTGCCACATTCTTGCGGTCCACGGTCATGCCCGACAGGTTGTACATGGTCACATTCACGGGCTCACCCTTGTCGGCCACAGCGTCATCGGCGCCCAGGGCCTTGGCCACGGTGAAATAACCGTAGGCGGTGCTGATAGGCGTCTGTCCGTTGTACACGCCGCAGAAGTAGCGCTTGCCGGCCTCGCCGGCAGCAAATGCCTGGCTGAAGTCCACGGTCACAGTCTCACCGGCTTTGATGAACACGGGTGCCGATGTCATGGCGCCTACGTTGCTTACCGAACCGCCGCTCGAACTGTAGGGGAATATCACCAGCGTAAGCGTGCCGCCGAAGTAGCCCTCGCTGCAGGTCACCTGTGCCGACGCTTTCATCGACGAAGCGTCAACGGCTTCGGCATTCTCCACCGTCGGCGCACCGGCACTCAGCACGGTTGCCGCCGCCTCTTTCACTGTCACGTTTATCATCGGGCTCAGCTCGGTCACTTCGCCGCTCTGGCTGTCAACGCTGCCGAAGAAAGCTCTGTACGTTCCTGCCGGCATGTCCACGGCCGACCCCTGCACGTTCATGTAGCCCGACAGGTAGCTCAGCTCCTGGCTTTCGCCAGGTTGCAGGTCGAGGGTGGTATACGCGCCGCGAGCCGTGATGGTACCGGCATCGGTCAGGAACAGCAGACAGATGTTGCCGTAGTACTCGCTGTCGCCTGTATTGGTCACGGTGGCGCTCACCAGGTAGTTCGAGCCGGAATAGAATTCACTCTCGGCCTTCACGTTGGTCACTGTCACTTGTGGCGGCTGCGCCTCGCTGAAGGTCACGGTGTTGCCACTCACTGTCATTATCACTTTCTGCGGCGCGCTCATGGCTATGCGTATGTCGTGCCAAGCGCCTTCACTGTCGCGGAACGCTGGTGTCACTGTGTACGTGCCGTCAGGCAGATCGCTCGGCACCACGGCGCCGAACTCCTGCACATATGTCATCGACGGCAGGCTCACATTAGAGCTGCCGGCCGAGTACACGCTCTCGCCGGCGGCATTGGTTATCTTTATGCCCATGGTGCCTTTCGCCTCAGAGATTCCGTAGTTGATCACATTGCCCGCAAAGGCCACGCTCGCGCCTTTCTGCACCGTAGTCTGCATCGGCTCTATTCCGTTGTCGCAGTACAGGTTGGGCACGGCCACATCGCCTTCACTCGCTGGCTTCATGCCGGCTATGATGTCCTGGCTGAAGTTGAAACCGGAGTTGCTGCCGCCAATGCCCTGGGTTTCTGGGTCAAGCGCCGTCAGCAGGAAGTAGCCGTCAGACATGCCGCCCCAGCCCCAGTTTATGTGGAAATAGCCGTCTTTGTCATATCCGTCGCACACAAAGGAGTGCCCTCCCTCGTTGCTCTGGCCCGAATACTGCGTGGCTCCGTATTCCTTCAGGTTGTTGTACACCACGTCCTCCCATTCGCTCAGCCCGTAGTAGTCGCGGGGCACATAGCGTGTCGACTTGGAGTAGCCCATGTTGTCCACCAGAAATCCCGGCACATCCACTGTCGTGGCGCCGCTCTCCTGGGTGGTATATTGCATCTTCACGCCCACACCGCAGGCATACATCAGCGTCGCCACGGTCTTCTTCTGTGCCGCGGTCGATTCGCTGCCGTAAGTGTTGCTCATCTCGCCCCACTCGAAGGTGGTGCTTCCGTAGTCAAAGCTCAGGGTCTGTCCGTTCCAGCTGTAGCTCTTCGTGCCCGTGCCTTTTGTCGGATATTTGTGGTAATTGAGCACTTGCGCCAGTGCCGTGGCCACGCAGCCGGTCACGCACCTCACGCCGCCCACCTCCGGGCAGTCGTCATTGTAGGGCGCATCCTGGTTCCACCGTGTGGTCACCATCGGCGCTATGGCGGCACGTTCTGGCGCCTTGCCTTTCACATATTCGCCGGCGCCGTTGCTGCGCGCGTATGCTATCTGGGCGGCATACGAGTCCAGCCAGTAGCGCATGGCCGGAGGCATGTTGTCGGCACTCAGCTGCGCCCCGTCGTCGCCGTAACCGAGCACGGCGGGAGCCACATCGTCGGCCGAAACCACCAGATATCCGCCGTCGCCGGCACCGAAAACGTACACTGCGGGCTCTTCCGCGGCCTGGCTGCGGACAGTCAGCACAGGCACAGCCTGCTTTGTCGTCAACGTTTTCACTCGCATGGGCACCGCGCCCGCGTTTTCTGTCTTCATGGCGCGTGTCAGCGCCTCTTCCGGCGTTAGTGTGCGCGCACCTGCACCGGCAGCTGTGGCGGCCGCCATCAGTAGGAGTATACTTTTCTTCATGAGCATAAGGATTTTATGTATATGTAATTGTTCCTTCATCGTTGCTCCGGATGCTCGCGCAATCGGGGCGTGTCACTCGGGCATTTTCACTTTTTTCACCCATCGTACAAAATATTAACACCGACTGGGCGTTTTGGTTTATCGCCCTGTCGGTGTTGTCCTTATGCTTGTTATCGGTCTGTGCGGCCTTAAAGCTCGTCCACGGCCTTCAGCCACTGCGCCGACGTAGCGTCGCTCGGCATGCGCCAGTCTCCGCGCGGCGACAGGCACACGCTGCCTATCTTCGGCCCGTCAGGCAGGCACGAACGCTTGAACTGCTGTGCGAAGAACCGTTTGTAGAACACTCTCAGCCAGTGTTTTATCACTTCAGCGTCAAATTCGCCTTCAAACGCTTTCTCTGCCATGGCATACACGCGCCCGGGCGTAAACCCGTAGCGCAGCATGTAGTATAGGAAGAAATCATGCAGGTCGTACGGGCCCACCAGGTCTTCTGTCTTCTGCTCTATGGTGCCGTCAGCCTTGGCGGGTATCAGTTCGGGGCTGATCGGCGTGTCCACTATGTCGAGCAGCACGTCTCTCACAGCCTCGTCGGTGTCGGCGAACCATCGCACCAGGTGCTTCACCAGGGTCTTCGGCACCCCGGCGTTCACGCCGTACATCGACATGTGGTCGCCGTTGTATGTGGCCCATCCCAGTGCCAGCTCCGAAAGGTCGCCGGTTCCCAACACCATGCCGCCAGCCTGGTTGGCGATGTCCATCAGCAGATAGGTGCGCTGTCGAGCCTGCGCATTCTCGTATGTAACATCGTGCACACTCGCGTCGTGGCCTATGTCGCTGAAGTGTTGCTCCACGGCCGGCACTATCGATATCTCTCGCGTAGTGACGCCAAGCAGTTCCATCAGCTTCACGGCGTTGTCATGGGTGCGGTCGGTGGTGCCGAATCCTGGCATGGTCACGCCGGTTATGCCGCGGCGGTCAAGGCCCAGTCGGTCAAACGCACGCACTGCCACAAGCAGCGCCAGGGTGGAGTCCAGGCCGCCCGATATTCCCACCACCAGGCTCTTGCAGTGGGTGAACTGCAGTCTGCGCATCAGACCGCTCGCCTGTATGTTCACTATCTCCTGGCAGCGTGCGTCGCGTTCAGGCCCCTCGGCGGGCACAAACGGCCGCGGATTCACTTTCCGCACAGGCGTGGTGTCGGCACCCACACTGATTTTCTTTGATGTAACAGGATATGCTTCTATGCCCATCCGCTCGGCGCAGTCGCCGAAGGTGCACAGGTGCATCCTGTCGCGTCGCAGCGCCTCCACGTCCACATCGGCCACCGTCACCGTCGGCTCGGTGTTCCAGCGGGCACTCTCGCCCAGCATCGACCCGTTCTCGGCCACCATCGCTATGCCGTCGAACACCAGGTCAGTGCTCGATTCGCCATAGCCGGCCGAGCAGTAGACGTAAGCGCACAGGCAGCGCGCCGACTGCTGTTTCACCAGCGTGCGCAGGTAGTCATATTTGCCGGTCAGCGCATCGGATGCCGACAGGTTCAGCACCACTTCGGCACCACCCAGGGCGGCCTCGCAGCTCGGCGGCACGGGGGCCCACAGGTCCTCGCATATCTCCACCGCGCACTTCACTCCGCCCACTTCGAACAGCTGGCGGCGTCCGAACACGGTCTTGAAGCCCCAAAGCGTCACCTCGCGCGCCGTGGTGTTTCCGCCGCTGCGCCACCAGCGCTTCTCGTAGAACTCGTTGTAGTTAGGGATATGCGTCTTCGGATACACGGCCTTCACCGCGCCGTCGGCTATCACCGCCGCGCAGTTGTACATCTGGCCGTCTACCACCGCCGGAGCACCCACCACCATGGTGAGGTTCCGTCCCGTGGTCTCTTCGGCAAGCTGCCGCATGGCCGCGTAGGCACTCTCCAGAAGCTGCCGGTTGTGGAACAGGTCGGCACAGGTGTACCCCGTCACGCTCATCTCCGGAAACACCGCCACATCTACGCCTTGCGCGTCCAAGTCGCGGCACATCCTCGCTATCTCACGTGCATTCGCTTCGGGGTCGCCCACACTCACCGCAGGCACCACCGACGCCACTCTTATATACCCCAGCCTGTTCATTTCTTCTTGGTGCTGGTCTTCTTTGTGGTGGTCTTTTTCTTTGTGGTGGTCTTCTTGGCCGTCGACTTCTTCGTCGTGGTCTTCTTCGATACTGCCTTCTTGGCTGCAGCCTCGGCGGCGGCTTTCTGCTCGGCTATGTACTCAGGATCTTTCTCCTTCACTATGTTGCCGTTGGCGTCGATATAACCGTCTTTCCTGGCCTTCTTCGCCATGTTGTTGATGCGTTTGTTCAGGTCGGGATGCGACGAGAACAGCTGGTTGATGAAGCTGGTCTGGCCGTTCTGGCCAGCCTTCTGCTCCTGCACCTGCAGCTGCTGGAAGGCCTGCAGCATGGCCACAGGATTCTTGCCGTGGCTCTCCAGGAACTCATAGCCGTATTCGTCGGCCTGGGTCTCCTGCTTCTGCGAGAAGCGGCTCTGGGCCAGCGCCTGAGCTATGTCGCCGTACTGCGAGTCGGTCAGCGCGCCCAGCTTGCTGCTGGCTCCGGCTATGCCGTCGCGCAGTGCGCCGTTCAGCAGAGCCTGCTTGAAGGCTTTCTTCACGTCCTTGTGTGCCACGTGGCCTATCTCGTGGCCTATAACGCCCAGCACCTCGTTGTCGGTCATGGCGTCCATCAGGCCGCTGTACACGCGCACACTGCCGTCGGCCGATGCGAACGCGTTCACTTCCGAACTTTCGTACACCTTGAAATTCAGAGGCATGCCGTCCACGTCGGTCATGCCCTTGGTCAGCTTGTTCAGGCGCTGAACGTACGGGCTGTCCTCGCCCAGAACTTTGTTCTCTTTGTCCGATTTCTCGATGTATTCCTTCACATAGGCGGCCATGTCGGCATCACTCACCTTTATGGCCTGCACCACTTTGGCGCCACCCTGTATCAGGCGGCCCAGGTCTATCTGTGCGTCTGCTGTGGCAGCGCCCATCATCATCATGGCCGCTACTGCCAGTATCGTATTCTTCATCTTTTCTTTCTGTTTTAGGTTAGTTGAACTGTTTCTTTCTATAAACAAAATTGCGGCCAAGATAGCGCTCGCGAACCAACGGATTTTCTGCCAGCTCGGGTCCCGTGCCCTCGAACAGTATGCGGCCCTCGAACAGCAGGTACGCTCTGTCCGTGATGCTCAGTGTCTCCGGCGCGTTGTGGTCAGTGATGAGTATGCCTATATTTTTGTCTTTCAGCCTGTACACCACTTCCTGGATATCCTCCACGGCTATGGGGTCCACACCCGCGAAGGGCTCGTCAAGCATTATGAACTTGGGGTTGATGGCCAGACAGCGAGCTATCTCGGTTCGGCGTCGCTCGCCGCCCGACAGCCTGTCGCCCAGATTCTTGCGCACATGCCCCAGGTTGAATTCGCCTATCAGGCTCTCCAGCTTCTCCTGCTGGTACTCCGGCGTGGTGTCGGTCATCTCGAGCACGGCGCGGATGTTGTCCTCAACGGTCATCTTGCGGAACACGGATGCCTCCTGCGCCAGATAACCTATGCCCAGGCGCGCGCGTTTGTACACCGGCGCTCCGGTTATGTCTATGTCGTCCAGGAATATACGGCCCGAATTCGGGCGCACCAGGCCGGTGGTCATGTAGAAGGTAGTGGTTTTGCCGGCGCCGTTCGGCCCCAACAGGCCCACAATCTCGCCCTGCTTCACGTTGATGCTCACATGGTCCACAACGGTGCGGCGGCCGTAAACCTTCACCAGGTCGTCCGTACGCAGCACTTTCAGGCGCTCTTCCTCAGCCTCTGGGCTCGCGGCCTCCGCGGCCACGCCTTCGCCGGCCTCGGTCTGCGCGGCCTCGGTCAGAGTGTCCTCTGTCACCGTCTTCGGCGCCTCGCCTTTCTTTTTCAGAAATCCGAATTTCATTTGCATTTGCACGGTTTGCTCAGCCGGCTGTCTATATAGTCGGTCAGCAGGTTAATAGCCACAGTGTTCGACCCTCCTTGAGGCACTATCAGGTCCGCATAGCGCTTCGACGGCTCGATGTACTGCAGATGCATCGGCTTCAGCACCTCCTCATAGCGGTCTATCACCATCTGCGGTGTGCGGCCGCGCTGTATGCAGTCGCGGGCTATCACACGAATCAGGCGCTCGTCGGCGTCAGCGTCCACAAACACCTTCACATCCATCTGACGGCGCATCTCAGGCACACTCAGCACCAGGATGCCCTCTATGATCACCACGTCGCGAGGCTCCACACGCACGGTCTCCTTCTGCCGAGTGCACGTCAGGTAGGAATACGTGGGCATCTCTATCGCCTTGCCCTCACGCAGTTGCTGGAGATGCTTTTCCAGCAGCGTCCATTCTATCGCGTCAGGCTCGTCAAAGTTGATCTTGCTGCGCTCCTCGGCCGGAACATGGCTCGAGTCCTTGTAGTAGTTGTCCTGAGGCATCACGGCCACCTCGCCGGCAGGGAACGAGTTGATTATCTTGTTCACAACCGTCGTCTTGCCCGATCCGGTTCCTCCGGCAATTCCGATAACTATCATATCAGTATACAGTGTTAATATATTTCCATTTTCACCGGCCTGCCACACCGTCCGCGCCCACAAAGACCCGCAACCGCACAACAAACCTTAAGGTGTTATCTTTTCTGAATATCACCGGCTAGCCACACAGCCGCGCCTCTAAAGACCCGCAACCGCACAACAAACCAATATCGCCACGAAATTACAAAAAAATTTCCAATCCCCCAACCGCCTCCCAATCCGCCTCCCAATCTGCCCTCCAATCCGCGCCCATCCGCCACCCAATCCGCGCGCAACCGCCTTCCAATCCGCCCTCAATTGCCTCCACCCCTTCCCGCCATGTTATTGGGCTTATTGGGCTTATTCGGCCTATCAATGCGGTTGAGTTAAGAGTTTGGAGCTATAATTCGAAATTAGCAAAAACCATATTTTCATGCTTTTAGAGAATGTGGGTTTCTGATGTGATTTCCTTAACTCAACCGCATTGATTCGG
>JAXJRL010000112.1:0-16802 GCA_036310635.1 Muribaculaceae bacterium
CCTCCCATCCTCATCCATTAACTCCCATCACCTCCCCCCGTCTATTACAGACATCAAAGCTATTAAGGCTATCAAAGCTATTAAGGCTATCAAAGCTATTAAGGCTATCAAAGCTAGTAAGGCTATCAAAGCTATTAAAGCTATTAAGGCTATCCGGCCCAGCAGGCCCAGCAGGCTCAGCCGGCCCAGCCCCATCAAAAGCCCCCTCCTAACTCGCTCCGTAACTTTTTTCATAAAAATTCTTTGTTTAGGGTTTAGGAAATGAGAAGTTGTGTGTCTTATTAGTGTATGACGAACAGAACCGACATAGAAAGGCTTTTCAAAGCACATTATGCGCAGATGCACCGACTGGCCATGGTGCTTCTGCATGACGATGATCTCGCGCGCGATGTCGTCCATGATGTCTTTGCCCATCTATTGATTTCAAAGGAGCAAAGCGGCTCCGCCGATGAGTTTACTGCCCTTCTTTACTCAGATTTCTCTCCGATTCCCTCTCCGGGCTATCTTCTGAAGGCGGTGCGCAACCGCTGCCTGAACCATATCCGCGCCCTCGGCATCCGCGAGCGTGTCATGAACCGCTACTTTGCCAATGTCGATGAATGTGACGAGGAGGAGTGGCCCGATGAAAAGACAATCGCTGAAATCTACGCCATCATCCGCAAGGATCTTCCCGAGCAGTGCCGCCGCGCCGTTGAGCTGCGTTTCTCGGGCGGAATGAAAATTGACGATGTGGCGGCAGAGATGGGCATCAGTCCGACAGCCGTGTACGGTCATCTTCGCCATGCAATAAGTTTAATCCGCAAAACCCTCAGAGAAAATGGATAAGTATGACCTCGTGCTCGACATTATCGAGCACCCCGACCGATATTCTGATGAGCGTCTGAAGGAGATTCTTTCCGACCCGGAGACACGCTACATCTATAACCTCCTGTGCAAGACCGATTCGGCGGTCGAGGCGCAGGAAGAAATGACATCCGAAGAAATTGACCGCGAATGGAGCCGCTTCCAAAGCCGGACTTTCCGTCCACGCTTCAAATTCCTGTGGCTTACGGGACGTGCAGCGGTAGTGGCCGTGTTCCTGCTGAGTTCGCTCGTGGCGGTCGCCATCGGCATAGCCGTCAAGGTTACGGTCTTCGACCGCGCCGAAGAGCCAACGATTGCCGAAGTCCCTGTAGGGACGCGATACATCGCGTCCGCCCCAACAGAAGAAAACACCATTCAACCAACCGACTCAATACCCGAAACCACACAGCCAATACTCTTTGAGGATGCGACTCTTGCCGACATTCTCGCGTCAGTCGAAAAGGTTTATTCCGTCAAGGCAGATTTCCGTAATCCAAAGGCACGAGAACTGCATCTCTACTACCGTCTCGACCCGGCCAACACCCTTGAAGAGACCGTGGAGCAGCTCAACACCTTCGAACAAATCAACATCCGCATCGACGGCAAAACCCTCATAATCGACTGACACAATGAAAAAGATTACCACTCTCGCGGTGGCGATGCTCACCGTTGTGTCGGCATATGCCTACCGCTACGACTTCACTTTCAATAACACCCCCATCTCGCAGGCACTCGTAAAGGTGGCGCGCGAAAACTCGGATGTAAACATAAGCTTCATCTATAAGGAACTCGACAACTACCGTACCTCGGCGCGAATCCGCACCGACAACGCCTACGATGCCATCCACAAGATTATCGGACTGAATCCGATATCCGTTATCCGCAAGGGCGACAACATATATGTCGAAGCCCTACAGCATGGCAAATTCAGTTATTCCGGCACACTGATGGGCAGCGACCACGAACCTGTGGCAGCTGCCACCGTGATGCTTCTCGCCCCCGGCGACTCAACCGTAGTCACCTACGGCATTACCGACGCCGACGGACGGTTCAGCATACCCTGCGACCGCCGTGGCGTAATTGGCAAGCTCAGCTGCATGGGCTACAAGACAACCTACCGCCCATTCAACAGCTTCAACCTCGGAACAATAACGATGGAGGAACTGCCCATAAAGCTAAAGGCAGTTACAGTTGAAGGCGATTATGCTACGATATACTCTGATAAAACTGTTTATCGTCCTAACCAGAGACAGAAAAATTCATCTCAGACAGCCACCGACTTATTAAGCAGAATGGCAATTCCTCAGCTTTATGTTCCGCTGGGCTCTACTTCGGTTTCTACCGTCGGAGGCGAACCCGTGGCGATGTATATCGATGGTGTGCCGGCTACTGCTGATGAACTGAAAATGATGAGGATGGCTGATGTCAGGACGGTGGAATATCTCGACTTCCCGTCGGATCCACGTTTTCAGGGCCATCCCCACGTGATAAATTTCAGGATGGTCAGATATGAATATGGAGGATATGCCAAAGTGCTTGGCACAGAGAATTTCATAGTCAATACCGGCAACGCGCAAGCCAACGTCCGGCTTGTTCGCAAGAACATGACATACGACCTCATGGGTTATGCCTACTACTCGGCAAATGACCATACGGGAGCATATCAGACAGAAACTTTCAGACTCCCGGAAACAAATGGCGGGGACAGAATCTTTGACCGTGTTTCGGAGACGGAGTCATCAAAATACCGCAGGCAGAACTACGAGACAAGTTTTCGTGCCTTGTATTCATCAGAGAAAGCAACCGCTAATTCACAGGTTTCATTCGGCTTGGAACGTATGCCCGCCGATGATGCCTCAGGACACGTGGCATATACATCCAATGCTTATACGTCATCATCCTACAATTCACTTTCCGACAGCCGTGCCAACTATTTCAGATACAAAGGGTTTTACTTTTTCGCACTGCCGAAATCCAACAGTCTTACAGTGAATGCCAATTATTCCCATTCGCATACGAATCAGGCAAGCAGCTATTCGGAATCCGGTATGGCTTCAATTCTCAATGCAGCGAAAGACAATACCAATGCGGCAAACGCAAGGCTCGCGTGGGGACATGATTTCGGGAACAGACACAGCCTTCAGATCCACTCATACGGATTATACGAACACAATAGGACAAACTATTCCGGAACGCTTTCAGCCCTGGATCTCTCCAAGACCGGCTACCTCCAGATTGGTGCCACCTATAACCTGAACCTGACTAAATTTTCCGGTTCGGCAAGTTTCGGATGGAGCTGGCTGCATACCAAATTGAACGAGGTTGGAGCTGATTCAAATTATCCATACGTGGACCTGTCGCTTCAATACCAGTTCAACAAAAAGAATTATCTCAACGGAGTTTTCCATTATTCCGTATGGCCTCCGTCTTCCAACTACAAGAGTGAGAACATGATTCAGGTGTCTCCATTTTTATGGCACACCGGAAACCCACGTTTGAAATCACACAGAAGCTATGACATAGGTCTTTTCTATACTTTCATTCCGTCAAACCGTTTCAACCTGTCGGCATTTGCATCCGCATGGCTTGTGGGAAACAGAGACGCGTTCGTGTATGAGCCTTATGAAGACGGTATTCTGAGAACCATCAGGCAGCCGATAGGCCATTTCTCACATTACAATTATGGAATCAATGCGTCATCCAATTTCATGGATGGCAATCTTCAACTTTCAGGTCGTCTTGAACATCTTATCGTTCGCAACGGTGAGCCGTTTAATGTCAATCATTCCGTCATCAGCTACTATCTCCAGGCCATTTATTATCTAAAACAGTTCAACTTTGCCATTGCCTATACATCCCCGACAGGGAGTGATAACTATAATTCCATGTCCGGTATATGGACGAAGAAAAGGGGAACATTTGTCATTCAGGCAGGATGGAGCAATTCCTCATGGAATCTCAGACTGACAGCTCAGAATCTGCAACGCTGGCACTGGAGAACAACCACAGATTCCATGAACAGCGAGTTCTACTCCTTCAGCCGGCAGAATCTGGGTATTGACAGCCATGCCTTCGTACAGCTCTCTGCAACCTACACCTTTGGCTACGGAAAGAAAGTGCAAGCGGGCAACGACCTCTCAAAACAATCCGGCGCATCTTCCGGCATCCTGAAATAACAAAGACAGCTTTTCATACAACCAGCCAGCCGCGGCATTGCTGCCGCGGCTGACTGGTCTTTGTGACGTAGTAAAACTGTGTGGGGTTACTCGTAGCCTTCAGAAAGCGGGGACATGGACCCCTTCCACGCCCCCGCTTTTCGTTTAGTCTTGTTGACTGTCAGCTCCTCTCATTGAGGCTAATAAAATAGCAGTCAATACTTTCAGTATGTTCATGCTTTATGCCATCATCTTCTGCGTTGCTTTTACTATTGCCGTATGATTTTCGCAACTGAGCACATATTGGCGGCCATTCTTCAGCTTGACGTAGAAACATTGGCTGCGGTCGCCATAATAACCGAAATATTGGCCGATCATGATGTCGCTGAAATAGCCCCAGTAACCGAAGAAGCCACCGCTTCCACAAAGTCGAAGTCCTCCGGCTGACGGATAACAGGTGTCAATTTCCTTGATGTCGGAAATTTTGAAGCATTTGTCGCCCGAAAGAAGGCGGTGAAGTCTCAGGCAGTCTTTCTCTACTGTCACACTCATCGGGCAGTAATACAGTCCGGCAAATGTCGTAACAATCAATATCGTTGAGAGAAGTATGCAGGAATCTTTCTCATGGAATTTGGCAATTATTCCCACGGAGAGTGCTGCGAGCA
This sequence comes from Muribaculaceae bacterium, assembly GCA_036310635.1. Classification (GTDB taxonomy): domain Bacteria; phylum Bacteroidota; class Bacteroidia; order Bacteroidales; family Muribaculaceae; genus CAG-873. The sequence continues at coordinate 4,664 of JAXJRL010000112.1, forward strand.
CTGCTATCGTTATGATTACGCAGTAGCGGCTGAAATGGACTTTGCTTTTCATGATGTTATCTGTTTGAGTGTCAGCCATCTTCTTCAAGTATAAAGATGGATTCAACGGGTTTGCTGAAATACCGGCTGATTTTTATGGCAAGTGGAGTGGAAGGGAGGAATTGCCCTTTTTCTATGGCCACTATAGTCTGGCGGCTCACACCGACGGCATCGGCCAGTTGTTGCTGAGTGACTTCCTTTTCAGCCCTCTCTACTTTTATTCTATTCTTCATCCGCGCTCATTTTGTTGAATCGGTACATTTCCAGTCTGAATATCACAACATATACTATTGGTAGCAGAACAAGATTGAGAACGGCAAACCAAAGGAATTCAATGCCATTGATCAGTAAGGTTGATAAAATCAGGATGGACGCGCATATATACAGCGTATTCAGCAATGATGAAAGGCGTATGGCGCGCGTCATCTCGTCCTCATGCCTTTCCTTAGAGCACACAATAAATATGGCTCCAAGAGTAATACCGATGATTACCGCATCATTCACAATGGTTTCACCGAGTCCGGACAGACTGAGCAGTCCAAAATAGATAAGGGCCCCAAGAATCAAGGCGGGTATAAAAAGCAACCAGCCGATGAACTGGAATTGTCTTGGGAACAAAAGATTCTTCATGTCTCGTAGTTTTTATGAGTTGTCGAGATATTTGTTTAACGCCACAAAGGTATATATAATTTTACAATTAGTCAAGTTCACTTTACATTTTTCTCTCCCACAATCTTTCTTGAAGACCTGGGGGCACTTTGACGGCCCTCCTGTCTCCGTCTCTTCACTGCGATTGTAATTTGCCCGCTGGAGAATTATTTCAGAAATTGCCGCGAATAACCAATTTTTTACTACCTTTACGCCTCCTTAGTGTCATTTCTAAAGTAAATCATACAAACACATGGCTGTTAGATCATTATCGTCTCCCTTCCTCATCCTCGGCTGCGCTGTCTCTGTTTACGCCCAGACCGAGGTCGGCGATTCGGCCAAAGCCGAGGAGCTCAAAGAGGTTGTGGTCCAGGGTCGCACCCAGCGCGTCATCAGGCACGGCGTGGAGTACATCCCCGACAAGAAAACAAAAAAGTCGTCAATCGACGCCTCAAACCTCTTGCTCCAGATGCAGATTCCGCAGCTCAGCATCTCCCCCGGCTCCACAAAGGTAAAAACCGCAGCAGGTAAAGATGTGGCCATGTTCATCGACTATGCACCCGCGTCAGAACAGGACCTCCAGGGTATGCGCACCGACGACGTCTTGCGCGTCGAAGTCCTCGACTACCCCGAGGACCCTCGTTTCCAGAGCGCCCAGCACGTCGTCAACTTCATCATGCAGCATTACCAATGGGGCGGCTACACCAAAGCGTCCGTCTCAGGCCAGACCCTTTCCTACGACCGCATCAGTGGCGATGTCTACTCCAAATTTGTCTACAAAAAGTGGACTCTGGACGCCTGCGCCGATGCCGAATGGCAGCACTGGGGCCGAAACCCGTCGGAATCGTCCCAGACATTCCGCGATGTCAATATGGGCGGCACCCACTACGACGAGATCATCCGCCGCACCACAAACGGCGAGGAATTCACACGCCGCGGCAACTCGCAGTATGCCTCTCTGCGCGCCACTTTCCGTAACGATGTCAGCTACATCCAGCACACCATCTCGTTTGGCCGCAACGCCGTGCCCTATCGCAAGGACATCTCCTCGGTCAGCTTTTCCGATGCGCTCGAAAGCTCGAAATCGCTTGAAACAACCTCCAACCAGTCCATCTACCCCGCCATCCGGGGCTACTACCAGTTCACACTGCCCAAGGGCAACTCCATAGTCGCCTCCTGGAATTTCAGCTACGGCTCAACCAAGCGCAACTCCTTCTACCGACTCGCCGATCTCACCCCCATAGTCAACGACAACAAGGAGAAAGTCTACTCCCCGACTGCCACCGTCCAGTACTCCAAGAAGTTTGCGCACAACAACACTTTCCGCACCTCGCTGATGACCTACAACACCATCTACCACACCGACTATTTCGGCTCATACGATGGCCGTCAGAAACTGCTGTCATCCGAGAACATGCTCTTCCTGGAATACATGCAGAATTGGGAATGTGGCCTAAACCTCTATTCCAGAGTCGGCGCTTCCTATGTCGTTGGTCGCCTTAACGGCACCAATGTCCTCGAGCAGTGGAACCCGCGCCTGGGCCTGCAGCTCCAGTACCAGATCAGCAACTCTCACTCTGCAAGCATCGAAGGTTGGTGGGGCAATTCTCATCCCTCGGCGTCAACTTCCAACAGCGCCCTGGTCCAGAGTAACGAATTGCTCTGGCTGCAAGGCAATCCCGACCTCCGCAACACCATCTTCGCTTCTGCCTCAGCATCCTACACCTACATCCCCACCAACAAGCTTTCTCTATCGGCCACCCTCGAGTATGAGGGCAACCCCAAGAAGCAGGCTTACGAATTCTTCTCAATTCCCGGGGTGGATGGCCTCGTGCGCCGGTCCATCAACAGCGGCGACGCCCACAGCTACTCGGCATGGCTCTCCGCCAACCTCCGTCTGCTCGAAAACTCTCTGACTTTCCGCTTCAACGGCCAGGCTCAGAGGGTGGTGCTCACCGGTTGCGACAGCCGTTCCATGAATCTTCTCTTCGCAAGCGTCTATGCCCAGTATGCCCGCAGCAACTGGTCGGCAATGCTCTTCTACCAGAGCCCCCAGAGACAGCTCAATGCATGGTCCAACGGCACGCTCACCAAGTTCAAAAGCACCTACGGCCTGTTCCTCAACTATGCCCCCGGCAATTTCAAGCTCAGCCTACAGCTCCGCAACTTCTTTAACCGCAACGGCTACTTCACCTCCACTTTCTTCTCTCCGCGTTTCGACGAGTCCTCGCGCGAATGGGCCAGCGACCTCTCGCGCTACATCCAGCTCTCCGTCGCCTACACCATTCCCTACGGCAAAAAGGTCAACCACGGCGGCGAGCTCCAGGCATCGGGAGGCATAGGCAGCGCCATCCTCAAATAGCAGTGACAATGAACAAATTGCGAGTACTCAGCATTGTCCCCGGCACATCGGTCGACGGTCCGGGCCTCCGCACATCCATCTATTTCGCCGGTTGCCGACACACATGCCCCGGCTGCCACAATCCCCAGTCGTGGGATATGCTTGGTGGCACCCAAATGTCTGTTGATGAAATTATGGCTGTGGTCCGCGACAACGACTTCAATGTCACTTTCTCCGGAGGCGACCCGCTCTATCAGCCCGTCGACGCACTGACCGAACTCGCCCGCCAAATCCGCGCCGAGGGCTACACCCTGTGGTGCTACACCGGCTTTGTTTACGAACAGCTCTGCGACCGCGCTGACCTCCAGCCCCTACTGTCGCTCGTCAACGTGCTCGTCGATGGCCCCTTCGTTGCTTCTCTGCGCGACTCTTCCCTGCGCTTCCGCGGCTCCTCCAATCAGCGCTTGCTCGCACTAAACCACTGACTGTCAATATTTAGGAAACAGATTACCCGGAGCCGTCACGATGCGGAAAACAAGCTCCTCCATAAGGTCATACTCGTTTCTTCGCGACCCCACGCCCTTGGTCTGCACGTCAAACTGGCGTATGGCCCTGATCACCTCTATCGCCTGGAATGCATTGTAGTGCCTGCGCGCCGCATCGAAGCGCTTCAGCTGCCATTCGCTGCGCAGATTAAGCGCCTGCATCATCGAGTGAGGCGATTTGTCGCGCACAAAGTACGTCACCAGCAAGTCGCTGAAAAATCCGAATATCGCCGCAGTTGCCATCACAGTCGGCACAGCCTTCGGATTCGACCGGAAATACCGCACTATCCGCATAGCCTTGTCATAATCCTTCACCGACAGCGCGTCCACCAGCTCAAAAGCATTGTAGTCCTTGCTCACGCCTATGTGTTGCTCTATCGCTTCCGGCGTCACAGTCGCCCCGGCGCCAAGAATGGTGATCAGCTTGTCCAGCTCGTTGTACATGCGGCTCAGATCCGCGCCTATATAGTCGCGCAGCATCTCCAGCGCCTTGGGCTGCACATTCAGCCCGCGCCCGTTTATGTACCCCGTTATGTGCGGCCCAAGCTTGCTGTCGCTAATCTTCACCGACTCGAAAACCACGGCGTCACCGGCCTTGCGCAGCGCAGCCTGCAGCTTGGCGCCCTTCACCTTCTCGCCGCGGCTGCACATCACAAACACCGTCGTTTCCGACGGAGCAGCCACATAGCGCGCCAGATGGTCCAGCTGGTCAGCGCGCATGCTCTGCATCTCCTTCAGCACCACCACCTGCTTCTCCGACATCATCGGAAACCGGCGGCACACATCCACCACCTGGTCCATCGACGTCTGCGGAGCATACAGCACATACTGGTTGAAATCGCGCTCCTCTTCGGGCAGAAGGTTCTCAAAGGCGCGCGTCAGCTCGTCGATAAAGTATCCCTCGGCTCCGTGCAGCACATAGATGGGTGCCAGCGAGCCCAGGGCGTCTTTGCGCCGCAATTGGTCGCGCAGAGCTTCGAATGTGATTGGCTTGGACATGGTCGATGGTCGGTTATTTCTAAAAATTGTTGTAAATTTACACAAAATTTCAGCACCGGCAAAATTTCACTCCACCATGACTTTCGACCAACTCCGTCTCCTCCCCCAGCTTTCACTTCCCGCTTACCCCGTCCGGCTCCGCGCCGAAGGCGGCATGGCTCCCTTTGCCGGTTGCCAGCTGGAAATCCACGACGACATCCGCCGCAAGTGGGTGGCCCTCACCCCCGAGGAATGGGTCCGTCAGCACTTCTGCCACCACCTCGCCGACGCCCTCGCCTATTCCCCGCACCGCATGGCCAACGAAGTAGGCATACGCCTCAACGGCACTCTCCGACGCTGCGACACCATCGTCTACGGCAACGCCATGGAGCCCGCTATGATCATCGAGTACAAAGCCCCCACCATCCACATCACCCAGAAGGTATTTGACCAGATAGCGCGCTACAACATGGTGTTGGGAGCGCGCTACCTGGTGGTGTCGAATGGCATCAGCACCTACTGCTGCCGCATGGGCGGACCCCACGGCTACGATTTCGTGCCGCAGATTCCCGCCTTCTCCATGCTTATGCAGCCTTAAGATGCAGCCTTAAAGCCCGCGGATATAAGCCTCAAAGCGCTTCAGCGCCTCCGCAAGCACCGCCCGCGGAGTGGCCAGATTCACGCGCACATAGCCCTCACCCGATGCGCCATAGGCCGTGCCGGGCTGCAGCCACACTTTCCCGTCAGCCTTCAGCCCCTCGCAGAGCCATGCCACAGGTATGTTCAGCGCGTCAACATCCACCCACGCCAGATAAGTGCCCTGCAGATCCAGCACACGTATCCCGAACGGCAGTGCCTCCAGCGTCTGCTTCAGGTACTCGTAGTTGCCACGGATGTACTCGGTCACAGCCTCCAGCCACGGCTCCCCGTAGTTGTATGCCGCAATCAGCGCCGTCACTCCCATCGGTCCCACATCGCAAGTCTCGTTTATGTTGATGGCACGGTCTATGGCGGCGCGCATCTTCTCGTCGCTGCACACTATGTTGGCCGTCTGCAGTCCCGCCGTGTTGAACGCCTTGCTCGGCGAACAGCACACCACGCACGGTGCCGTCGCCACAGTGCCGAACGGCGTGTACTTGTGCGGCTCGTACACTATCTCGCAGTGTATCTCGTCGCTGACCACCACCACATTGTGGCGCTTGCATATCTCGTCCACGCGCCTCAGCTCGTCGTGCGTCCACACCCTTCCGGCCGGATTGTGAGGATTGCACAGCAGCAGCACTTTCGCCTTCGGATCCGCACAGCACGCCTCCAGACCCGCAAAGTCCATCTCGTAGCTCGTCTCGGTCCTCAGCAGCTCGTTTTCCGATATCTCACAACCGTTGTTGCGTATCGACGAAAAGAAGCAGTTGTACACCGGCGTCTGGATTATCACCTTGTCACCGGGCTGCGTAAGAGCCTTGATCACAGCCGATACCGCCGGAACCACACCTATCGTGTAAACCACCTCCTTGGCCTCGAAATCCCATCCGTGCCTACGGCTGAACCAGCCCGTCAGTGCCTCATAGTATTCCGCACCCGGATGTGTATATCCGAATATGCCTTGCTCCACGCGCTCACGCAGAGCGTCTACTATCGCCGGCGACGTCTTGAAGTCCATGTCGGCAACCCACAGCGGCAGGGTCTCCGCATCCGGACATTCGTCCCATTTCACACACTGCGTGCCGCGGCGCTCATTTATCTCGTCAAAATTGAATTCCATATATATTATTGTTTGTTAGTTCGTTACAATACCATCGGCGTGTCGTCGCCCGATGCCCCGGCCTGCTCGCTGGCCTCGGAAAGCCCCACGGCCACCGGCTTGAATCTCCGTATCCACCGCTTGTGCAGAAACACGCCTATGAACAGTAGTCCGCGCACGCACAGCTCTATGCACATCGCCATCCACACGCCCTGCAGTCCGTAGCTGGGCGCCAGAATCGCCGACAGGCTTATGCGCACCAGCCAGATGCTGCCGAAGTTGATGCACGCCGGAACCACCGTGTAGCCCGCGCCGACAAATATGCCGTAAATCACTATCGCTGCGCCGAACATCGGCTCGGCCCACGCCTCGATCCGTAGCGCCTCCGTGCCCAGCCGCAATATGTCCGCGTCACTGCTGAACAATCCCATCATCTCCGGAGCCAGCACCCACATCACCATGCCCAGCACGGCCATCACCGCCATGCCGCTCACAGCGCTTATCCGCGCGAAACTCATCGCTATGCCCTTGCGCCCGGCCCCCAGGCTCTGCCCCACAAGCGTCGTGGCAGCGTCGCCCACGCCGTAGCCCGGCGCATAGCACAGGCTCTCAGCCGTCACAGCGAATGCGTTCGCCGCGATAGCCGCGTTGCCCAGGGGCGCCACGATGGTCGTGATCAGTATCTGCGCACCGCACATCACCACGCGCTCAAGCGCCACAGGCCACGATATGTCCCGCGCCCGCGTCAGCACCGTGCGCGTGGTGCTGAGAGCCTTTCTCAGCCCCACACCGCGATAGGGATGCCGCAGTCGTTGGTGCCTGTAAATCAGGAACCACCACATATACAGCCCGCCCACGGTGTAAGCCGTGCACGTGCCCAGCGACGCACCCGCCACGCCCATTCCGGCGCCCGGCACAGCCACCTCCGCGCCGAACAGCACCACTGTCCGCGTCGGAAATATCAGGAAAAAGTTGAAAATCACATCCATCACACACATCGCCACATTCACCGTGCCCGGCACCACCATGTTGCCGCTGCTCCTGAGCATCGTCGTGGCCAGAAACGTGAAGTATGTGAACGGTAGGCCTGCCGCGAAGATGGCGAAATAGTCCCTCGCGTCGCCGCGTATGCTGTCGCCGCCGCCGAGCCATTCCGGAAGCGACCCGCTGATGCCCAGACCCACCGCCTGAAGCACCACGCCTAACACCAGCACGGCCACCACGGCCTGTCTCAGCACCTGCCGCGCCCGGCCGTCGTCGCCCGCGCCAACCAGGTGTGCCACCTGCACCGCGAATCCCGTGCACGCCGCATAGCCCAGACCCCAGAACAGCCATGTCGTAGTCGCCACAAGGCCCACCGACGCCGCCTGGTCTGGCCCCAGGCTGCCAACCATCGAAGCGTCGATATACTCCATGATGATGTTCGACAGCTGCGCCATGATCGCCGGCCATGTCAGCGACGCCACCATGCGCAACTTCGGCCCGAGGCCCTCCAGGGCCCCGGGAGTCGCAAGCATGTCCGACAGGTCGCGCTTCATATCTCGCTCAGTTTTGTCAGCTCACTTTGCCTCGCCTGCTGCTATCTCTATCTTGCAGTCAGCCGGCTCCAGCTGGTGCTCGTCTATGATCAGCTCGCCCACGGCCGGCACCTTGATGCTCCCCGTCCGCGGATTCTTTATGCTCGTCATCGGCGACGTGATCACTGCCTCCAGATCCGAGTCCTCGAAGGCCAGGTCCGCATCGGCGTCGAACGTGCAGTTCTCCAGCACCAGCCCGTGGCAGTAGCACAGCGGCTGCGTGCCCGCTATGTGGCAGTTGACAAGGTGCAGTCCCTTCGAGTGCCAGCCCAGGTATTCGCCCGACAGCGTCGAGTTGCGCACTGTCACATTCTCTGTCATCCAGAATGCGTCCTTCGAGTGTATCTCCGCATGGTCTATCACCACATTCTTGCAGTACTGGAACGAGTAGTTGCCGTGCTGCTCGTAGCGGTCTATGTCTATGTTCTCGCTGTGCATGAACAGGTAGTCCGCACTGCTTACTTTCACATCGCGCAGCCTCACGTTCCGGCAGTGCCACATCGTCTCCTCAGCGTCCGGAAAATCGGTGTGCTCTATCGTCAGACCGTCTATCTCCCTGAACATTTTCGGAGCGTCCACCGTGCAGTTCTTCATCGTGCAGTTGCGGCCGTACCACAGCGCAGCGCGCGCACCCTCGGTGAACTTGCAGCCCTCTATCAGGTATGTGTCCACGTGCCAGAACGGATATTTGCCCTGGAATTCGCAGTTCCGGGCCACTATGTTCCGGCAGCACTTCAATGCCGACTCGCCGGGCTCAATTTTAACATTTTCTAACTCTAAATCCCGCTCGCCGAACAGCGGGCGTTCGCCGCCATAGACGGCATCGCTTATGGTTTTCATATATTGCTGAAGATGTGATTATGATAGATTGGTAAGTTTTTCGGCGATTCTGGTAGGATATTCTCCCAAATGGCCAAAACCCGGCAGTCGCCGCCACTTCTCGCCGTATTCTTGTACAAATATAGAAATATTTTTGTAAATTTGCAATGTAACATCACCCCCTCGTTTGGCAGCCACACCAGCTGCCCCCTCATACCTTCTCTTTACCTAAGCATTACCTAAGCATTCCTTATTATGAAGTATATCAGCACCGGCCAGAAGTCGCAGCCCCTCGATCTCCCTCAGGCAATGATCAGCAGCATAGCTGACGACGGCGGTCTGTTTATGCCCGAACACCTCCCTGCCATCCCAAGGGCTTTCTTCAACAACTTCGGGGCAATGTCTTTCCCCGAGATTGCCTACGTGCCCGCAAGCCTCCTCTTCTCCGACGACGTTCAGCCCGGCACCCTCAAACGCATTGCCGAATCAAGCTTCGACTTCCCTCTCCCCATCAGACAGCTCGACCACAACCTCTTCGTCGCCGAACTCTTCCACGGCCCCACTCTCGCAGTCAAGGACTTCAGCGTGCGCTTCATGGCCCGCATGATGGGAGCCATGTCCGCCGAGAACCCCGCCGCCTTCGGCGCCGCAGGCAAGCTCCACGTCCTCGTCGCCACCACAGGCAACACCGGAAGCGCCATCGCCAACGGATTCGCTCGCACCCCCGGTGTCGAGGTCTACATCCTCTTCCCACGCGGCACTGCCGGTCGACAGCTCGAAGCCCAGTTCACCACCATCGGACACAACATCCACGCCCTCGAGGTCCACGGCACCATCGACGACTGCCAGGCCATGGTATCACAGGCCTTCGCCGACACCAACCTCCGCAGCCAGGTGTCGCTCACCTCCGCCAACTCGGTCAACGTGGTCCGCGTCCTCGCGCAGAGCTTCATGTACTTCTACATCATGTCGCGCGTCCGCGAAATGCTCGCCCCCGGCACACCAGTCTCCGTGGCCATCCCATCCGGAAACCTCGGCAACCTCACCGGCGCCCTCATAGCGCAGAAAATGGGCCTCGACTTCGACCGCATCATCGCCGCCGAAAACGCCAACTGCTACCTCTCGCGCTTCATGCGCTCCGGCACATCCACCATCCCATCGCGCGCCATCCCCACCCTGGCCTACGCCGCCGACAAGGGCTCGCCCACAAACCTCGCACGCGTCCTACACCTCACCGGCAACTCGGTCGACGGCCTCCGCCGGGCAATCGACGCCGTCAGCGTCGACGACGCCGCCATCATCGATGCCGTGAACCATTCCATGGCCAATTACGGTTATATTATCGACCCCCATACTGCGCTCGCCTACCAGGCCATGCGACGCAGCCTCCAGCCCGGACACGCCGGCGTGGTCCTCGCCACCGCCCATCCCGCCAAAAGCCTCACGGCAATGACGGCCATCACCGGCAAACCCATGGAGCTCCCCCTCCAGCTCACCCGGTTCATGGACGGAACAGACATGCGCCAGCGCATCGCACCGTCCTACGAGGCCCTCCGCCGCATCATCCTCAAGAACGCCTGACCCTCCCCCAGCTATAAAAGCTATAAAGGCTATAAAAGCTATAAAACTTACCACCCCCGGAAACCACACTTAAAACATACCCAAACATGGCAAACAAAAGACAACTCAAGAAGAACATCAAAGCCGTTTGTGGCGACCTCGCCGCCGAAATCCTCATCTCCTCAAGCGTATGCCAGGGCTTCGACCCCAAAGCCGTCAACGAAATCGTAGCCGAAATCGCCCAGCTCCAGGTCAACTCCCTCGCCCACGCCTCCTTCGGCTTCGACCACGGCGCCGCATCCTACGAGAACGGCCGCCAGTACCACGCAGCCCGCAGCGCCTACTTCCGCAAGGCATACAACGAGCTCCGCGCCAACTTCAAGGAGTCTGTCCTCAAAATCGTCAAGGACATGAACGCCGCCATGCCCAAAGAAATGCGCGAGGCAAACAAGCAGAATTAATCCCACCACCATCCCACTGTGAACTTAGCAGCACACATCCTTCGCATCGCCGGCTGGAAGCTCAGCGTCACCGTCCCTGACTTCAGCAAGTGCATCATTTGTGTGGCGCCTCACACCAGCAACTGGGACTTCATTCTGGGCAAGCTGGCATGGGCGGCCGCAGGCCGCCGTGCCGGCTTCCTCATGAAGGAGGCCTGGTTCTTCCCGCCCCTCGGATGGATCTTCCGAGCCATCGGAGGCATCCCCGTGCCCCGCAAACGAGGCTCGTCGCTCAGCCACGCCATCGTCGAGAAGTTTGACCACGCCGACCACATGCAGCTCGCCGTCACCCCCGAGGGAACCCGCAGCCGCGTCACCAAGTGGCGCACCGGCTTCCTCCACATCGCCCACGACGCCCACGTCCCCGTGGTCCTCGGCGTCATCGACTACGCCACACGCTGCATCTCTGTCGACACGGTGTTTGACCTCTCTGGCGACGTCGACGCCGACATGAAGCGCATCAAACAGTTCTACCGCGCAAGCGGCGCCAAAGGCCGGTACCCGGACAAATTCTCTACCGCCGACTGCGAATAGCCCCCATTCATCTCCCAAACCAACCCCCACATCCGCACCCACATGCACCGCTCCCTCAAAGTGGCAGCCATCGCCACCGACGTCACCCCCGACTTCAGCCAGAACCTCCGCAACGCCGAACTCCTGGCCATGAACCAGCGCCGGAAAGCCGACGTGATTGTCCTCCCCGAGCTCTTCGCCACCGGCTTCCCCGCCGACCGCGACCTGCTCCGACAGTACGCCGACACCGCCGACCGCCACCCCGTGGCCGACTGGATGCGCTCCCTGGCCGAACGCACCAACGCCGCCGTCTGTGGCTCAGTCGCTACCGTCGCCGACGACGGCTCGCTCCGCAACCGCTGTCTCTTCGTGGAGCCCGGCGGCGAAACCTCTTTCTACGACAAACGCCACCTCTTCCGCCTCAGCCGCGAGTACAAAAGCTTCACCGCCGGCACCGCCAAGTCGCCCGTGATCCGCTTCCGCGGATGCAACATCGCCCTGGCCGTGTGCTACGACCTCCGCTTCCCCACTTGGATGCGAAACAACGCCCACTCCCCCTACGATGTCATCATCGTACCCGCAGCATGGCCACAGGAGCGTCAGCTGGCATGGAGCACCCTGCTCGCCGCTCGCGCCATCGAGAACCAGGCCTTCATCGTCGGCGCCAACCGCGCCGGAACAGACAACTTCGGCACCTACGATGCCATGTCCATGGCCTTCGACCCCGAAGGCGCACCCGTCGGCACCTACGACCCCGCCTCGCAGTCCCTGCTCGTCAACATGGAGATGGACGCCCTCGACGCCCTCCGAACCAAATTCCCCGTCCTCGAGGACGCCGACTGAAAATCTCTCCCCACTCTCCTCCCCCCTCTTCCCTC
>JAXJRL010000113.1:0-11972 GCA_036310635.1 Muribaculaceae bacterium
CTTGCGGAAGCCGTTCTGGATGAGCTCGGCCAGCTGGTCCACCTGCGTGGAGATCTCCGGGATGATGGCGGCCTCGGCGCCCGAAGCTATGGCGCCGTTCAGGGCCAGGAAGCCGGCGTCACGGCCCATCACCTCGATGAAGAACAGGCGCTCGTGGCTCGTAGCGGTGTCGCGGATTTTGTCCACGCACTGCATTATGGTGTTCAGGGCGGTGTCGTAGCCGATGGTGGTGTCGGTGCCGTAGAGGTCATTGTCGATGGTGCCGGGCAGGCCGATCATGGGGAAGTTGAACTCGTTGGCGAAGATACGAGCACCGGTCAGCGAGCCGTCGCCGCCGATAACGACGATGGCGTCGATTTCGTGGCGGCGGATTATGTCGTAGGCCAGCTGGCGTCCTTCCGGAGTCTGGAACTCCTTGCAGCGGGCTGTCTTCAGGATGGTGCCGCCCTGCTGAATGATGTTGGACACGTTCTGAGTGCGGAAATCCACAATCTCGTCGGTGATGAGACCGCGGTAGCCGCGATATATACCTTTTACTTTCAGACCGCTGAAGATGGCCGAGCGGGTCACGGCGCGGATTGCGGCATTCATGCCCGGGGCGTCGCCTCCGGATGTGAGGATGCCGATAGTCTTGATGGCAGGCATAGTATTATTTGGGGTTGTTTCTTTGATGATTACTTGATTGATAAACGTTTTGCCAGGGCGCAGGGTTGACCCCGCTGCCGTTTGGACTACAAAATTAAGCTATTTCCCTACAAAAGTCAAATTTATTTTTCCCCCGCCCCGCCCGCACACCCGACGTGGCGTCCTGACCTTACAGCCAGGTTACTTCCTTGAAGGCGTAGGTGCGGGGAGCCGCCTCGCCGGGAACGGAAAGGGACAGGTGGCCGGTGGGAGCCACATGTAGGATGGATGCCTGAAATTCATGGCCCGTGGCGGCGTCGCGCCACGGATGCAGGGCGCCGTCGTTGCGGTAAAGGCGGGCGTGGTAGCCTGCCGACATGTTCTCGGGCTCGGGGTTGGCCACGTAGGCGTCGACGGCATCGATCACGGCCGAAGCCACAAGGTTGAGCGCCTGCGGCAGCGGGTGCTCCGTGCCCGTGAGCTGAAACACCGACACGGGGTTGGGCGCGTCCGAGAGGAACCGACGCTGGTTTATGTTCACGCCGATTCCGATGATAACGCGCTGCAGGTATTGGCCGGAGAGAGTGTTCTCGAACAGGATTCCGCAGATTTTGCGGTCGCCCACATAGATGTCGTTGGGCCATTTCACCGTCACGCGATGGTCGGGTCCGAGCAACTTCTCGACGGCCTCGGCAACGGCCACGGCGGCCACCATCGACAGCTCGAACTGACGCACTGCCGGCCAATGTCCGGGCCTCAGCACCAGCGAAAAGGTGAGATTGCGGCCCGGTTCGGCCTCCCACGTGTTGCCGCGCTGGCCTCGGCCGGCTGTCTGGCAGTCGGTATTGACCACCAGCCCGTGCTCGGCCTCGTCGCCGAGGTCGGCGGCCACACGGCTCGTGGATGTGGCGGTCGGCAGTTGGAGTATGCGCATCGCTTGAGAGTGCGGGATTCAGAGCTCGGGCGTCACCACGTGTATGGTGCGCGAATCGTCGTCGTTAACACGGATCTCCACCTTCACGGTGTCGTCGGGGAGCATTTCCTCGATGCGCTCGGGCCACTCCAGGAGGCAGAGCGCGCCTGAGTCGAAGTAGTCCTCCACGCCGATGTCCATAGCCTCGTCGAGGCTCTCAAGACGGTAGAGATCAAAGTGATAGATGAGTTCGGCAGTAGTGTCGGAGCGGTACTCGTTGATGATTGAGAACGAGGGCGAGTTTGCCATGTCCTCCTCCACGCCGAGCTGGCGCGAGAGTGCGTTTATAAATGTGGTTTTTCCGGCGCCCATCTGGCCGTAGAAGGCAAAGACGGTGAAATCGTCCATCAGCTCCACAAACTTGTGTGCGGCTTGCGGCAGGGCCTCGAGGTTTTCAACCTGAATGTCAAATTCAGCCATAACTAAAATTCTTACATTAAATTTTCCACCCGCAAAGGTACGAAAAAGCCTCGAGACCCAAAAAGTCTCGAGGCTTATTTATCGGGGTCAGCCGCACGGTGCCGACAGCACGGCGCGGATGGCTATGTGCTTGGTGCGTTTACCAGTTGCAGGACACGGGAGCGAAGCGGCCCGGGCCGACAACCTCGAACACGGCGGTGTAGGCCTGGGTCGATGCCGAGCCCACCTCGGCCGAGAGGACGCCGTCCTTGAAGTAGCCGTAGACTGAGAAGTTGATGGTGTAGGTCACTGTCACGCCTTCCTCGGGCTTGGCATCGGGATGGAGCATGGCGAGAGCGCCGGGCATTACCTCCTCCATGAAGCGCTTCTTCTCCAGGGCGAGGACTTCGGCATTGCTCATGCCTTCGTAGCCGGCGGGATACTTCTCGATGGCCTTGTCGGGACGCAGGTCCACATTGCCCTGGTGGGCAGAGGTGCCCGAGTAGTACTCGTTGTTGCCGTAGCTCGAAACGTAGTAGAGGCCGCTCTTGATGCTGGTGTCGCCCAGGGGCACGCAGATGTTCTCGTAAACCCAGTCCACGCAGGCCTGGAAGTACTTGGTGGAGAGTTCCTGGCCGCGGCCGGCGGGCAGGGTGATGACAACCGAGGGATCGTACATCCACTTGCCTTTCGACTTCACGAACTGGCCGGTTACGGTCACGTAGCCGCTGCCGGCCTGCAGCTGCCACTCGGCACCGTCGTAGGTGTACTGGCTTACGCCGACTGCCGTGTCGGAGCTCTTGTAGACCACGGTCTGCTCGTCGCCCTTGGCGGCATAGGGGAACTTCTGCTTCAGGAAGATGGGCAGAAAGGTTGAGGGCGAGCTCAGGTAGTTGTTGGACAGGTTCATCGACTTGTAGTCGGCGGGGCTGAGCACGTACATGTCCGTAACGGCCGACCAAGAGTTGTTGCTGAAGTGATAGAGGGCATACTCGGCCTGGCTGGGCACTGCGGCGGCGGGAGCGCGGCGCTTGGGAGCCGACACTTTCTTGCCGTTGACGGCGGTGACAACCATGTTGTAGAACTTGCCCGACGACACGGCGATGAAGTAGCCGTCGACGGTAACCTCCTCACCGTCGGTGAAGGCGGCCTTCTGGGCTGCTGTGCCCTGGTACAGGCTGCCCTGGGCCTTGGCGGCGCCGGGGATGGTGATGTTCACATAGTTCGACACTGCGGCCACACCTTTGATCTGCACATACTGTGCCAGCTCGTCGGTGGAACGGGCCACGGCCTGGTCCATTTCGGCGGCGGTCATCACCTTGGGGGCGGGATAGGTTACGGCCTGCTCGCCGAGCACCTCGACGGTGGCGGTAGAGCCGGTCACCTGCAGGCCCTTGTTGTAGGCGCCCACCTCACCGGCGATGCTGATCTGCTGGCCTATCTTCACGCTGGCTGCGTCGAAGGTCTTGCCATAGTGAACCAGGATGGAGCCGGTCTTATCGGTGGCTATGTAGCCCTGGGCGCAGATGCCGGTGATCACGGCCTTGGCCTCGATGTTGTCGCCCTTCTTGGCGGAGCCGATTACGGATGTCTCCTCGAAGGCGGGCTTGTCGCCGCCGCCCACGTTGCCGAAGATGGGATCCTGCTGGGCCTCGTTGTAGGCCACCAGGCAGTACTCGCTGTCGCCGGGATCGGCGGCGCTGAGCAGAATCTTGTTCATGTAGCGCGAGGCTTTTTTGGAGGGTGCGAAGGCGTCGATGTAGTTGTCGTCGCTTTCCCACACAATCTGCTTGTAGTCATCGGAGCTGACAGTGTAGAGCTGTGCGTCCTGCACGGCCTGGAGCTTCTCTGGGAGAGCCACCTGGGTGCGGTAGGTCAGCTTCACGGCCGAGCCGTCGGTCAGGGTGAAGTAGGGGAAATCGCTCGAAGCCAGGAAGGCAGGCACATACTGCTGGGCGGTGATGTCGGTTGAGAACGCGTGGTTCTTGCCCACATTTGCCAGCGCGTTTTTCAGCTCGTCGCCGGCCAGGGCCTTGTTGGTGGAGTTGCCGGCGATGGCGGTGTAGTCGGCATCGGTGAGCGTGTACTCCACCGTCTGCTGGTTGGTGAGGGGCTTGTCCTTTTCCTCCTCGAAGCCGTCGAGCTTGTTGTTCCAGGCGTCCTCGCTGCAGCCGGTCAGGGTGACAGCTGCGAACGCCGTGGCGGCTAATGCTTTGAAAAATATTTTGGTTTTCATAAGTGTGGTTACGTGGTGGAGATTAGAAGTTGACACGGAGTTTCATTGAGTATGTGCGGCCGAAGCTGTAGAACACGCGGTAGGCGTTGTCCCAGGTGCCGTCGGAAGCGGTCGAAGTGTAGGCGTCAACAACGTAGTTGTAGTTGAAGAGGTTGTGCACGTTGCCTGAGAGGACAGCGTCAACGCCGCCGATCTTGAAGCGGTAGGAGGCGTTGAGGTCGAGCTGCTGGCCCCAGGGAATCTGCCAGGGCTTGCCCACGGTCACGGTGCCGTTGGCCGAGTAGGAGCTCGACGAGATGGTGTAGTCAGAGTAGTTGCGGTCGGCCACGGTCCAGTCGGCACCGATGCGGAAGCCCTTGAAGGGGCGGAAGGTGGCGCCGATGGCGGCGGTGGTCTGTGCCGAGCCGCCCACCTTGCGGCCCTTCTGCAACAGGGTGGCCTTGGCGTGGTCCTCGGCCATAATGCCGCTGGCAAGGTTGCCGGCCAGGTCCTTCAGGGGCTGGCCCAGCTGATTGTAGAAGTAGCCGGTGGCGTCCGATGCCCACTCGTAGTCGCCCAGCGACAGCATGCCGTTGAGTTCGAACCAGTTGGTGGGGATGTAGGTGAAGTTCACCTCGATGCCCATGTGGCGGGCGTCAACGCCGCTCATGTTCAGGTAGTAGCGGTCGCCGGCGTGCTCGCCCGAGTTGATGTCGCCGCCGCGGGTTGTGGTCTTATCCAGCCACTTGGTGTAGTAACCGTTGACGGTGGCCGAGAATGTGGGCGAACCGAAACCGTAGCCCACCTCAGCCGAGAACACTTTCTCGTTCAGCGGGTTGGGGTTGGCGGCGTTGCTCACGCTCGAGCTCAGGAACACGCCCTGCGAGAAGAAGGGAGCGCGGCTGATGTAGCCCACGTTGGCATATACGTTGTTGTGGCGGTCCAGGTTGTAGTTGGCGCCGAACTTCACGGTTCCGCCCATGAAGTTGTAGGTGTCCGACTTGGCGTGGGCCTCGTCGTAGTAGAAGTGGTCGATACGCTGGTAGCCGGTGTTGCTCAGCGAGCCGGAGAGCACCAGGTTGAGCTTGCGGTCGAGCAGTGCCAGCTCGCCCTGCACGTATGCGCCCTCCTGGTGGGTGTGGCCGTTGTAGTCGCGGTAAACCACGTCGCCAACGCCAAGCTTCTGGTAGCGCCAGTTGGGGTCGGCGGCCAGATAGTTGTTCTCGGCCTTCACGTTCTTACGCGAGCTGTCGTCCATGTAGTATTCGCCGTCGTAGAGGTCAACGATCTTGTTGTTGTGCTTGCCCACATAGTAGCGCAGGTCGATACCGGCCAGGAAGCTGAGCTTGTTGTCCCAGAACTTGTTGGTGTAGGTCGATACCAGGCCGTACCAGTTGTGCGAGTTGTTGCTCTCCGACATCACCATGTTCGAACCGGTGGTCGAGGCGGCGTTCATGTCCTGGATCAGGTTGTAGCCGAAGGTGCCGTCGGGATTGCGGAACAGTGTGTTGATGTTGCCGTCGCTGGCGCCGTACCAGCTGCTGTTCGACAGGCTCTGGCCCTTCCATGTGCCGCGGCCCTGGCCGCTGTATCCGCCGCCGCTGGCGATGGACATGTACAGGGTGGTGGACAGTGACGACTTGTGGTTGATCTGCCAGATGTGTGCCAGCGAGATCTGGGGCTTGTGGTAGGTGTTCAGGTTGGAGGTGCGCATCTGGCCCTGGTTGTCATAGCCGAAGGTGGCATTGTACTTGTAGGGGCTGTCGCCGTCCATGTAGCGCTTGCCGTAAGTCTGATAGTTCATGATGGTCAGGCCGTCCTGGCTTGAGCGCTTGTTGTGCTGCTGAGGGGCGCCGAACGCGGTCAGCGACAGCTGGTGGGCGTCGTTGATGCGCTTCGACACGTTCACAAAGTAGTTGTAGGCCTTGTACCATGTGCCCTGCACATAGCCGTCGCCCCAGCGGTGCGAACCCAACACGGTCACAGCCCAGCCGTTCTTCATCAGGCCGGTCGAAACCTTGATGCCCATCTGCTGGGCGCCGTCATTGCCGAAACCGTACCACACTGAGCCGCCGCGCTTGGCGTCGAGGCTCTGGGTGGTGATGTTGATGGTGCCTCCGATCGAGGGCGAGGACAGCACTGCGGCGCCGAGGCCGCGCTGGGTCTGGATGTTCGACGACACGTCGCTCAGGCCGGCCCAGTTGCTCCAGTACACTCCGCCCCACTCCATGTCGTTGACCGGAATACCGTTCACCAGCACTGCCACGTTGGCGCTCTGGAAGCCGCGCATGTTGATCTTGGCGTCGCCGAAGCCGCCGCCGTCCTTGGTGGCCCACACACCCGGTGTGGTCTTCAGGATCTCAGGCAGCTCCTGGCTGCCCAGCTTCAGGTCGATGTCGATCTGGTTCACCTGCGAGATGGCCACAGGAGTCTGACGGGTGCGTGCCAGCGACTGTGTCACCACCACGTCCTTCAGCATCTCTGCCTTCGGTTTCATCTTGATCACACCCATTTCCGTCTTGGCCGGAGCTATGGCGTCGTCATAGCCTATGAAGGTGAACTTGAGCTGCTTGGTGTTGGCGGGGACCAGCACGTTGAAGTTGCCGTCAACGTCGGTGGTTCCAACTGCCTGACCACTCATTATTAACACTCCGACGCCCACCATGGGCTCGCCGGTTTCATCGGTCACGGTGCCGTGGCACTTGAAGTTGCCGGGCGCGGCAAACATAATGCCGCCCGCGAGGCACAACACCGTCCAAAGAGTGAGTAATCTTCTCATTGCTTGAAAGTTGTGGTTAATTGATTGGATTGTTATGTGATTGATTGTAGTTTCGGATCAGGGAGCAAGGCATTGCAGGTGCCATCCTCGCGGATGGCACGGGTAGAGGATTGGCGCCGGATGCCGCAGCGGTGGCGGCAACGCGGACAGGTGCAGGAATGTGCATCGTAAATAGTTGTGTTACAGTCTGTCAACATTCATTCGCAGGGGCTGTCTCCTGGGCGCTGTCCCGTGCCGCCATTGCGGCCCGGTCGCGGCTCGCCCGGCCGTCGCAAACGGCCGTCACAGAGCCCCCTGTGTTAAAATTGCTCAAAGTTACACAATTTTCCTTACCCGTGCAAGCACCATCCCCTCCCTACCTTCAAAATCAGCGCCATGCCTCACATCCAAATGCCACCCAATGCGCCGTATGCCTTGCACGATCCCTTGCTCTGACGGTCGCCATCCGTCATTTGTACAGCACAATCAATATTTTTGCAGTAAAGCGTCCTTTTGTCGCCATGCCACGCCAAATTTTGGTACACTAACAACGCCAATTGTTAAATTTTTCACTCTCACCCAACTTTTCATTAATAAATTTTGGGCAATCAAAAAAAAAAAAAAAATACCTTTGCATCCAAGTGTGTACCAACCTGTTTCGCAAACCTACAACCGCCGTACAACATCACAATGACAGCCCATTACCGGCTTCATGGCAAACATATATTTGTAATAGAAAACGATCTGGACCTTAACGGGGTTCTAGCTGTCTGGAACGGAAGAATGGACGCTTTCTGTCTCAATGATTTCATAGGACATATAGCTATCATATCAACAAATTTTAAAATCACAGAACTGGATGAAAAATTCTAAAGGAGCAATTAAACTTCCATTAAAGGCGTTGGTTTTGTCGCTGGCAATAATCTTCGTCTCAATGGATGGTTTCTGTAAAATTATCAGGGTGCCATTTTTTGAAAGTGGAAATCATGATATACGATATGCCGAAGAGTACTCTGTGACTGAAAATGCCGATTCAAAAAATGACACAGTGTATATTCGCTCTGTATTGGAATGGATAAGTGACAAATGTGAGAGGGCCATAATTTATAATGGCCTTGTGGATGATGTAGATCCGCTTGGCTATTTGCCAAACCTTAAGCACCTCAACTGGCTGGGGGGTGAACATCGGCCTAAAAAAGCGCCTATTCCTGTTCCAGAGAATCGAATCAAAGAAACTTTTGGAGGGATGTGCAACCTTGTTGGTCTATCAACGACTATAAGACTTATCCCTCAATTCAAATATTCCTATAAATTGAAGAGTTTGACGATTGTTGATTACATGGATGACCAGGACACCCTTGTTCCTCATTTAGGCCTTTTAAACAAGGGTATGGCTGAAATCAGCAAGATAGGTCTTACTTGGGACAGCACACCTGAGATTTTAGGCTGGGACAGATGGTTGTTATCACTAAGGGATAGCGTTTTATATATAAGAAAAAGCGTTGAGTACGGATTCAGCTTATTGTGGTATCCCCGAGGGAAAAAGGCTACATCATTTAGGCTTTATCCTTACGCACACGGCATTTCACCCTACGCCCTCTATTATACCGAGCTGAAAGAGATCATAGCCGACGGCAATAACCTTAGAAAAGTGGGGGAAGGGGCGTTTGCTCATTCCAAGGTGCAGACGGTGACGCTGGGTAAGAATGTGGAGGAAATCGGCGACTCGGCGTTCTGGGCTTGCGACAGCCTGACAACGCTGACGCTGAACGGCGATACGCCGCCAACTGTAGGCCCAAATACATTCCCTCCAGAGACTTACAAGCGCTGTACGCTGGTGGTGCCCAAGGCTTCATACACTAAATACGCGGGCATCGCGCCATGGAACAAATTCCACAACATGTTCTCGCCTGCCGGTGTGGAAGATGTGGCAACGGCTGATGGCGAAGGGGCGGCTGAGTACTATACGCTGATGGGCGTGAAGGTTGAGGAGCCTGTCGCCGGGCAGCTATACATCTGCCGCCGAGGCTCCAAAGCCGAAAAGGTGGTCTACCGCGAGTAGCACCTCAGGCGGCAATACCGAATTGACTTACAAGGACAAGGACGCGCTGTCGGTGCGTCCTTGTTTTTTTGTGGTCCCGGGCTAAATTACTTTCATAAAAATGGAGCCTAAGCAAGGCCGGGGTGGAGAAAAAGTTGTAAATTTGCGTGCGAATAGGGGCGCGGGGCTTGATGCAAATCCATGATGCCCCATGATCCGGCACACGGATTCGCCTGACACCATGAAACAAACCCATACTCAAGGATAACAACCTTAAAATCAAGACATGAAGAAACTTTACTCCTTCAATCGTGGCGCTGCCGCCGTGGCGGCCGCTCTCGGTCTGGCCCTGTCGGCCCAGGCCTCGGTGCCCATGCAGCTGCAGGGGGCCGAATTCAATGTGGACACCCTCGAGCACTTCTACATCGGCCCGGGAGTGACCCACACCCATCTGCGCTACGCCAAGCCCGACGGCTCGCGACAGTTCAACGCCTACGTTGTGGCCATGGACTTGAACGCCGAGGGCGCCGACCGCATCCGTCCCAAGGTGGAGATTGGACGCGACTCGTGCAAGACCGGCGAGGCTATCACATCGATGGCCGCCCGAAAGACCAGCGCCGACGCCCAGTACCTGGCCGGCATCAACGGCGACTTCTTCATCACCTCAAGCTTCGCCGCCCAGCATGAGTTCGGCAACGCCATCCTCGGCTATCCCAACATGGCCTGCGCCACCGACGGCAAGCTCGCTGCCCCCGACGAAATCGACAAGGTGAGCCGCGAGAACGCCCTCATCATCGGCGGCAAAGGCGAGATGTGGATCGACGCCACCGACCTCAAATACGTGATAATGAACAACGACGGCTCCAGCAAAATCAACGCCACGAGCATGAACTACCCGCGCCGCGCCGAGGAGCTGGTGGTATACAACTCCTTCGCCGGCGGCTGGACCAAGACCGAACAGGCCGGCCGTGAGCTGGTTCTGCGACTTGCCCCTGGCGCCAAATGGGCACTGAACAAGAGCGTCAAGCTGGTGGTGGACAAGGAGTGGCGACAGGGCGGCAACAGTGCCATCCCCGCAGACGGCATCGTGATCTCGGCCGGCGCCAACTACTCCAACTCCAAGATGGCCCTGCTCGACACCCTCAAGGTGGGCGACACCATAAAACTGAAGATTACCTGCTCGCTGCCGGCCTTCGGCGTGAAGCCCTCCACCATCAGCGAGATCTGCGGCGGCGACGTGAGGATCCTCAAGGAGAATGTCACCACCACCGAGGCCATCCGCTGGATCAACACTCCCGGCTCGCTCTACTCGCGCTCCATGGTGGGCTACAGCCAGGACCGCAGCCGCCTCTACCTCTGCGCCGTAGACGCCGGCACTACCGGAAACTCGGGAGTGTCGTACTACGAGGGCGCCGACCTGATGCGCAACCTCGGCTGCTGGGACGCCCTCGACCTTGACGGCGGAGGCTCCACGGCCCTGTGGACGGCCTCGCACGGCTTTGTCAACACTCTGCGCGACGGCTCCGAGCGCGCCGTGGGCAACGGCATCTTCGTGCGCCTCGACGCTCCCGCCGACAGCCGCGTGGCCAGCATCCGCTTCATGGACTGGGTGCGCACACTGCCCAAATACGGCTCATACCGACCCGTCATCTACGGCTACAACCAGTACGGACAGCTCGTCGACAAGGACGTGAAGGGCGTCACCCTCGAGGCCCCGGCCGCCCTGGGCACCGTGAGCGAGGACGGCACCATCCTGATGGCTTCGGGCCAGGGCACTCACGCCCTGACGGCACGCCTGGGCGAGATGTCGGCACAGATCGCCGTAACAGTCGACGCGAGCTTCCCCACCCTCCCCCGCGTGGAGAACGTGCTCCTCGACAACATCACCCCCTGGCAAGCCGAGCTCCAGGCCCGGGCCGGAACGGAGATGATGGCCGTGTCGCCCCTGGCATTCACCTGGGCATCTGACAACGAGGCAGTGCTCCAGGCCGCTTCCGACGGCACCCTCACCGGCAAGGCAGACGGCACTGCCATCGTGACCGGCACCAACGACAGCGGCGCCAAGGTGGCAATGAACGTCACCGTGGAGTGCCCCAAGGCAATGTACGCCCCCGTGCGCGACGGCGCTGCCGCTGCCGCCGACTGGAAGACTTCCGGAACCGGCACCAAGAACATCGCAATCGCCCCCAACGGCCAGCACGGCGGCATCGACCTGAAATACTCCGTGTCGAGCACCCGCGGCACCAAGGTGACAGCCACCTGCAAGGCCCGCATCTGGAGCCGCCCCGACGCCCTGCGCATCACCGTTGACCCGCAGACATCGTCCATCAAAACCCTGACTCTCAGCCTCATCACCTCCAACGCCCAGCGCGCCCTCACCCTCGACCTCGACGGCCCCTTCGAGGCAGGCAAAGACAACACGTTCACCGTGAACCTCAGCGACTTCAAGGGCATTGACCTCGGCGACATCGCCGCCTATCCCGTGACCCTCAACTCGCTTGCATTCAGCCTCAACGGCAAAACCGGCAACTACACGCTCGCCGTGCCCGCAATCGAGGCCGTGTACAGCGGCTACACCTCCGGCGTGGAAAGCATCACCGCCGGCACCGAGGCCGACACCCGCCTCTCCGTCACCCGTAGCGGCGACCGCCTGCTCATTCCCTTCATGGCCGACTGCATCAGCCTCTACGACATGCAGGGCCGCCTCGTGGCACGCAACCGCCACGCCGACAGCATCGAGGCTCCCCTGGCCAAGGGCATGTACGTGGTCCGCGCCGAGTTCGCCGGCAGCGTCCGAAGCGCCAAAGTGGGCCTGTAAACACCCCCGAAGAGTGTGATTTAACAATATTTCACACTCGCGAAGCCCCGGGGTGCACACAAATGTAGTACCTTTGCATTCGCAAAAAACGATAATCGGCGTCCGTAAGGGCCCGGGTGGACAAATTTGGCTGCTTGCAACCAC
>JAXJRL010000114.1:0-4630 GCA_036310635.1 Muribaculaceae bacterium
CATCGATGTTGACCCCCGCCAGCTTCTGCCCCCCGAGGGCGTCTATGCCGCATGGGTCCGCGACAATGACGGAAACCGCCTTCCCGCCATGCTCAACATCGGCCGCTGCCCCACCCTCACCGACGGCACCCGCACCACCGCCGAGGCCCACATCCTCGCGCCCGTAGCCGACCTCTACGGCCGCACATTGACCGTGTCGCCCGTGGCATGGCTGCGCGGCGAACAGCGCTTCGACAGCGTCGAGAAGCTCATCGCACAGCTCTCCGTCGACCGCGCCAACGCCTTGAAAGCCCTGGGCCTATGAGCACACGTCCGCCCGTACCCGACTGGTTCCGCTCGGCCAATGTCCACTGCCACACGCCGCGGCCCGATGCCATTGTCTGCGTAACGCCCTGGGGCACTCTTGACGGCGCCGACCATTTCAGCGTGGGCATACACCCCTGGGAGGCCGACAAAGCCGATTCCGACACCTGGCAGCGCCTTGAAACCATGGCCGCCGACTCCCGCGTTGCCGCCATCGGCGAATGTGGCCTCGACAAGCTCCGAGGACCCGCTCCCGATGTGCAGATGGCGGTCTTCCGCCGCCAGGCCGAGCTCGCCGAGCGCCTCGGCCTCCCGCTCATCATCCACATGGTCGGATGCTGGGACCGCCTCCTGGCCCTCAAGCGCGAAATGCGCCCCACTGTGCCCTGGATCGTCCACGGCTTCCGCGGCAAACCCGAGCTGGCCCGTCAGCTCGCCGACCGCGGCTTCTATCTCTCCCTGGGCCGCCGCTTCAACCCCGACGTTCCCGCCGCCGTCCCCGCCGACGCCATCCTCCGCGAAACCGACGACTGACCCCCAGCCCGCTCACTTAATCGCCTTTGGCTAAACTTTTTTTTGCCGTTAGGCGTAAATATGTTACTTTTGTTTGGATTTTCGCCCGGCGGCCCGCAGGAGCACCGTAATGGCCCCCAAGAGCCCTACTGCCCCCGAATTTCCCCCAAAAGCAAAAATTACATCATAAAAACATAAACACTACTATGGAAGAAAAGAAACTTGACCGCATCAGCTACGCCCTCGGTCTCAGCATGGGCAACAATTTCCGCGCATCCGGAATCCAGACCATCAACGTCCAGGACTTCGCCGACGGCGTCGCAGCCGTGTTCGACGGCCTCGCCCCCAAGATGTCATACGACGAGGCTAAGGCCGAAATCCAGAAATTCTTCACCGAGATGGAGAAAAAGCAGCAGGAAGCAGCCGCCAAGATGGCCGAAGTCAACGAGAAGGCCGGCAAGGTCTTCCTCGAGGAGAACGGCAAGCGCGTCGAGGTGAAGACCACCGCCAGCGGCCTCCAGTACGAGGTCCTCAAGGAAGGCGACGGCGCCCAGCCCACCGCCCAGGACCAGGTCGAGGTACACTACACCGGCAAGCTCATCGACGGCACCGTCTTCGACTCATCGGTGGAGCGCGGCCAGCCCGCCACTTTCGGCGTAACCCAGGTCATCCCCGGTTGGGTTGAGGCCCTCCAGCTCATGAAGGCCGGCAGCAAATGGCGCCTCTTCATCCCCTCCAACCTCGCTTACGGTCCCCAGGGCGCCGGCAACATCATCGGCCCCAACCAGACTCTCATCTTCGACGTTGAGCTCCTCAAGGTTGTAGGCAAGTAATCACTCCCTGTGCCGGCAGGCTTCGCCGCCCGCAGGCGTCAGAATCACTGGAGTGCTGGAGCTGCCGGGCGCGCATGCCTGCCGGCCTTCAGCACTCCTTTCAAGATTAAACTATCGTCCGAATGAAAATCAAAGCATTGCTCGTGGCAGCCGCGGCCGCCCTGCTCGCCTGCCCCGGCGCCTATGCCGCCGAACCGGTCAGGATGGCCACGCCCACCGATTCCGCATCCTGCGCCATAGCCGCCGTAATGGGCCCGCTCATCAACAAGAACCTCACCCAGATCCAGGGCCTCGGCGTCGAGATTGACCGCAAGGTCTTCGTCCAGGCACTCGCCGAATTCCTCGACGGCGGCGACATCGGCTTCAACTCCAAGACCGGCGACGCCTACATCGAGAAGCGCGTGCTCGCCCTCCATCCTGCCCCCAAGGACATGATGGACAAGGATCAGGAGCTGGCTTTCGTGGAGCGTGCCGCGCAGACCGACGGCGCCATCCGCCTCCCCGGCGGCTCGGTGCTCATCATCGAGCAGGAGGGCGAAGGCAAGACCCCCAAGACCGGCCAGAAGCTCACCCTCGGCTATGTGCTCCGTCTCAGCGACGGAACCGAGCTCGACAACACCTGGGACAAGCCCATCGAGTTCGGCATGGACGAGGTGGTCAAGGGTTTCGGTGAAGGCCTCAAGCAGATGAAGGCCGGAGGCACATACCGCGTCATTGTCACCCCCGATGCCGGCTACGGCGCCGAGGGCATCCCCCACGCCGTCCCCGGCAACGCCGCCCTCGATTTCCGCGTCCGCGTCGACAAGATCGCCTGGCCCAAAAGCAACTGACACCATGGAGCTTGACGACTACCTGGCGGCGCACTCGTCGCCCGAACCCGCGCACCTCCACGAGCTATACCGCCGCACCCACCTGCGCCACCTCTACCCGCGCATGTGCTCCGGCCACGTCCAGGGCCGCCTCCTCAAGATGCTCACGGCCATGTGCGCCCCCTACCGCATCCTCGAGCTCGGCACCTTCACCGGCTATTCCACGCTCTGCTTCGCCGAGGGCATGCCCGCAGGCTGCTCCATCGACACGGTGGAGATTGACGACGAAATGGCCGACGAGCTCCTCGACACTTTCGGCGCCTCCCCGTGGGCCGACAGGATCCACCTCCACATAGGCGACGCCCTTCAGGTGGTGCCCGCTCTCACCGGCGAGTGGGACCTGGTGTTCATCGACGCCAACAAGCGCCTCTACCGCCGGTACCTCGACTTGGTGCTCCCCCGAGTGCCCGTGGGCGGTTTCATCCTCGCCGACAACACTCTCTGGGACGGACACATCCTCTCGGCCGAAACCTGCCGCGACACGCAGAGCCGCGCCATCAGCGAGTTCAACGACTATGTGGCCCGCCATCCGCAGCTCGAGGTGGTGATGCTGCCCGTACGCGACGGCCTCACGCTCATGCGCCGCGTCAGCTAACAATAGCCGCCCCACGGGTGTTATTACTAAGAGCCCCGGCTCTCACTAACCCTAAAAACACACAAGATTATGGAAACTACAAGACAAGCAAAGATAGCACGCCTCCTTCAGAAGGAGCTCAGCGAGATTTTCCGCCTCCAGACCGCCAAAATGCACGGCGTGCTGGTCAGCGTCAGCGCCGTACGCGTGTCGCCAGACCTCTCTGTGGCCAAGGTCTACCTCTCGGTATTCCCCTCCGAGAAATCGAAGGAAATCCTTGACAGCATCACGGCCTCGGCCAAGACTGTCCGCTACGAGCTGGCCCAGAAGGTCCGCTTCCAGCTCCGCAAAACTCCCGAACTGGCTTTCTATCTCGACGACTCGCTCGACTACATCGAGAACATCGACAACCTGCTGGCCAAGTAACGCACGCAAGCTACACCCGCCATTAAGTCCACACTCCCTTGACTGCCTTAAAAATCGCCCTCCGCTACCTGGTTGCGCCCAAGCGGCACAACGTGGTCAACATCATCGCTTTCATCGCCATTGCCGGCATAGCCGTGGCCACGACGGCGATGGTGGTGGTGCTCAGTGTATTCAACGGCTTTGCCGACATCGCCGCGCAGCACATGACCAACTACGACCCGCCGCTCGAGGTGACACGCGCCGACGGCCGCGCCATCGCCAACGCCGACTCTCTGGCCGAGGCCCTGGGCCGTGTGCCCGGTGTGGCCCATACCGCCGTAACGGTGAGCGAACGCGGCCTGGCGGTCACCGAGACTGCCCAGTGCGCCGTTATGTTCAAGGGCGTGCCCGCCGACTATCAGCTGGTCACCCACGTGGACAGTCTGGTCATCGACGGCACTTACTCGCAGGCCACCACCGAGGGTGTCCCCGCGGCACAGATTGCCGTAGGCGTGGCCAACTCGCTCGTGCTCCGTCCCACCACCATCGGCATGCTCAATGTCTACGTGCCCAGGCGCGTGGGTCGCATCAATCCCGCCAACCCGTCGGCCGCCTTCCGCGGCAGCGCCATGGCTGTCAGCGGCGTGTTCCAGGTGTCGCAGCCCGACATGGATGCCGACCACGTGCTGCTGCCCCTCGACGTTGCCCGCGACCTCATGGGATACGGCCCCGAGGGCACCGCCGTCGAGCTGTCAGTCAAACCCGGCGCCGACCTCCGCGATGTGCAGAGCGCCGTAGCCCGCGCCGCAGGGCCCGACTACCGCGTGCTCGACCGCCTGCAGCAGCGCACCGAGGCTTTCCGCATGATTGCCGTCGAGAAGTGGGTCACTTTCATGATGCTGGTCTTCGTGCTCGTCATCGCCCTCTTCAACATCCTGGCCACCCTCTCGCTGCTCATCATCGAGAAGCGCGACAATATGCGCATCCTCCGCGCCATGGGTGCCACCGGCGGCATGGTGCGCCGCATCTTCACCATCGAGGCATGGCTCACCACCCTGGCCGGAGGCGTCATCGGCACCGTGGTCGGCGTCCTCCTCTGCCTCTGGCAGCAGTACGGCCAGGTCATCAAACTC
>JAXJRL010000115.1:0-19255 GCA_036310635.1 Muribaculaceae bacterium
AGTTCGAAGCCTTCAAGGTCGACGCCGGGGTGGTGGTGATAGTCGCCACGATAGAGCGCACCGACAAGCGCCCCGTGCGCGTGCTGGAGCAGGACGGGCGCCAGCGGGCCTACTACCGTGTGGCCGACGAGAACATAGCGGCGCATCCGCTGTTGGAACGTGCCTGGGAGCTGCAGGCGGCCGAGACAACGGCGCCGGTGATGAGCCTGGACGGAGCCACGCAG
This sequence comes from Muribaculaceae bacterium, assembly GCA_036310635.1. GTDB lineage: Bacteria > Bacteroidota > Bacteroidia > Bacteroidales > Muribaculaceae > CAG-873. Next base: position 225 of record JAXJRL010000115.1, read on the forward strand.
AGCGTGCTCACGGCCGTAGACGCCGCCACGGACGGCCTGGAGCCGGAGCTTGTGGCCAGGCAGGCACATGTGTCGGAACGCACGGCTGCCGACATCCTGGCCCGGATGATGGCGCTGGGAGTGCTGGAGCTGCGCTATGAGCGCCACCGTTTTGTGCTGCACCGTGCCGAATGAACGCCGCACAGGGGGAAAATGCAGGGAAGGGAATCGCATAAAATTCCGAATAAATACATTTGGGATTGCAAAATGACAAAAGATAAGGGCCGAAAGTTTGCCCGAAAAGTGCTAACTTTGTGACCAATTAGCCGCACCCGGCCCCCATGGACCGGCACGCGGCGCAACCCTACGCCACCCATGGCCACCAACAGCATAGACAACACACTGGAACACAGCACACCGGGCTCAGGCCCGATGCAGATAGACCTTCCGGCCGTACTGCGCAAGAAACTCGGCGCCAAGCGTGCGCGCTGGGTGCCGAAGCTGCTGGTGCGCGGCCTGGAGAAGGCCATCTGCGCCGACGGGCTGAACGCTCTGCTGCGCGAATGTCATCCGCGCGAGGGGGCCGACTTTGCGCGCGGCGTGATCGAGGCCCTGGGCGTGAACGTGGAGGTGAGCGGCAAGGACCGCCTGCCGCCTGCAGCTGAGCGCCGCGTGATGCTGGTGAGCAACCACCCGATGGGCGGCATAGAGGGCCTGGCGCTGATCGACCTGATGAGCCGTCGCTATGGCGGCAACGTCTACGTGATGGTCAACGACATACTGATGGCCGTGGAGCCGCTTCAGGGAGTGTTCGTGCCCGTCAACAAACACGGGAGCCAGAGCCACGCCTCGGCCGAGCGGCTGGAGCAGGTGCTGAGCGGCGACGACCCGGTGCTGATATTTCCGGCCGGGCTGGTGTCACGACTCGGCGCCGACGGTGCCATAGCCGACAAAACGTGGCGCAAGACATTTGTCAACGCCGCCATCAAATACCGCCGGACGGTGGTGCCCCTGTACTGCGACGGACGCAACTCGGGCTTCTTCTACCGGTTCGCGCAGCTGCGCGAGCGCCTGGGCATCCGCCTGAACATAGAGATGGTGTGCCTGCCGCGCGAGGTGCTGAGGATGCGCGGCAAGACGTTGCACATAGCCTGCGGCGAGCCCATAGCGTGGAGCGAGCTGCGAGGCGGTCCCGAGGCCCAGTCCACGGTGCTGGAGATACGCCGACGGGCCTATGCGCTGAAAGACAGACACTGAAAACGAGCAAGAAAAGAACCAGATATGCCAACACACACCCTTAAGGAAGAGATAATAGCCCCGGTACCCGTGGAGCAGCTCGAGGCCGAACTCACGCCCGAGCGCATGCTGCGCCGCACGAACAAGGGCGGCAACGAGATATATGTGGTGGACGGGCACACATGTCCGGCCGTGATGCAGGAGCTGGGGCGACTGCGCGAAATCACATTCCGCGGCGCAGGCGGCGGCACGGGCAAGAGCGTTGACATAGACGAATTCGACCTCATGGACCCGCCGTGCCGCCAGCTGCTGGTGTGGGACCCGGAGGCAAAGCTGATACTGGGCGGTTACCGCTTCATCACCGGAGAGGAGATCAAGGTGGAGCGCGGCGTGCCCCGCATAGCCACCGCGCACATGTTCAAGTTCGCGCCCAAATTCATCACCGACCTGCTGCCGTTCACCATCGAGCTGGGCCGCTCGTTTGTGCGCCCGGAATATCAGTCGTCGAAGGCGGGTGCCAAGGCGCTCTATGCACTCGACAACCTGTGGGACGGCCTGGGGGCGCTGACCGTGATGCACCCCAGCATCAAGTATCTCTTCGGCAAGTTCACCATGTACCCTTCCTACAACCGCCACTGCCGCAACCTCCTGCTGTGCTTCCTGCACAAGCATTTCCCTGACCGTCTGGGGCTTGTGGAGCCCATCACGCCGATAGAGATGGGCGAGGACGAGGGCAAGGTGCTGGCCGAGCTGATGCCCGGCGGCGACTTCAAGGAGGACTACCGCATCCTGAACGCGGCCATCCGCGCCCAGGGCATCAACATTCCGCCGCTGGTCAACGCCTACATGAGCCTGTCACCGTCGATGCGCATGTTCGGCACGGCCATCAACCATGAGTTCGGCGAAGTGGAGGAGAGCGCCATCATGCTCACCATCGACGAGATTTACGACGCAAAGAAGAAGCGCCACATCGACACGTTCGACCCCACATTGACGTCGCTGGGCAACTGACCACACACATAAACGCATAAAAAAGCTGCGGCAACTGAGCGTACAGACTACGCACGGTTGCCGCAGCAGTTATATGGAAACCTATTGGACTGGCCTGATTTAAAATATATAGGCCGGAACAAGCGCTTTGACCATTCGCAGTTCCGGCCTTGTTGGAACCCGTGTTTCGCAACATGAGGAAAATACCCTTGTCAGAGGGCGACTAATTGGACTTTGACCTTAACAATCTTCTTCCCATAAACAGATAGATATATATAAAGTATACAAGTAACTGTGGTTATGACTCAACACTTATAATAGATATCGTAGACAAAAGCCATCGATAAAAAGTCTCCATAAACTTAAAGAACTATGGCCTGCGCTTGGCTGGCCGAATGCCCGGGGGGAGGCGTTGCGGCCTTGTCGGCCGGTCTTTCTCCTTCGGACGATGCAAAGTTAGCACGGGAAAGGCCAAAAGTCAATAGGAGTTAGGCATAAAAGTAGGTATGAGTAAGCAAATGTCAACTGATTTACAATCAGTTGACATTTTGCTGAGTAGATAAAAAGTAGGATGGAATGTAAGCTTTGGAGGGCGAAAAATCAGTCTAAAGACTGGACTCGCTGCAGAAATTCGTCCTTGGGGAAGCGGGCATGCGAGCGGATGCGGGCGCGATAGTTGTAGACGGTCTGCGTGGAATAGTGGAGGAAGTTGGCTATGCGGGTGCTGTCGTTGATGCCCAGGCGGACCAGCGCGCATATGCGGAGCTCGGGCGAGAGGAGTTCTGACTCGCGGGGCGTGAGGCGGTAGTCGTCGGTGAGGAGCGAGTTCATCTTGTCGATGAAGTCGGGGAAGAGGTCGAGGAAGATCTGGTCGAAGCGGTGGAAGAAGTTCTTGAGGTTGTCCACGTTCTGCGAGGAGCGGAGGGCCTGCTCCACTTCCAGGATTTTGCCGGCCTTGATTTTGCGAGCCAGGAGGTTGCGCTCGCGCTCGTGAGTGTCGATGTACTCCGAGCACAGGTTGAACAGGTAGCCGATGTACTCCTCTTTGACCTTGGCCTGGTCGGCGAGGCGTGAGTTGGCCTGAGCGAGCTCTTCCTTGAGGCGCGTAAGCTGCAAGTTGTTGCCGGCCAGGGCCCGACGCTCGCGCTTGAGCGATTTGTGCCGCGAGCGGACGGCAAGCAGGGCTATGAGCAGGAGGAACATAAGCACCGACACCACCACTATCAGTGTGTTTTTCAGGCGGTTCTTCTTGGCCACGGCCTCGCGGTGGGCGTCGGCGATGAGTGGCAGCGACTCGGTGATTTTCTGCATGCGGTTTCGGGCGTTTGAGAGCTCGATGTCGCGCATGGACGTATATATATATGAGTAGGCGCGCTCATAGTCGCCGTCCTCGTAGAGCATCTTGGCCAGGATTGGGAGCGCCTCGTATTTGCGTGTGGACGACTCCATGTCGTAGATGGCAGACTGGGCCAGCAACTGCTTGGCTTCCTCGTGGTTGCCCTGCATCAATGCCACTTGTGCGGCGATGTATGCCACCATTCCCGGCTCGACCTGCTGGGGTGAGAACTGCGAGCGCAGGATGCGCACCTCCTCGCCGGCGCCCTGAGTGTTGCCGAGCACGCGGTAGCGTTCGGCCATGTTGATGTGGTATTCGGGGTCGGTTGGCGGCAGGATGGCCACAAGCGAGTCGCGGTACTGGAGCAGGCGCTCGCCGAACGCCTCAGCGTCGGAACGGGGATAAGTATTCTGATACAGAGAGTAATATATGGTGGCATAGAGGTTGAGCAGGGACAGACGGAAGATGTTGCGTGCGCTGGCCGGCAGGGCGTCGAGCACGCGCAACGACTCATCGTAGCGGCCGAGCGACTGCAGAGCTTCGGCCTCCATGATCTGCGCCTCCCAGAGAAGGCTGTCGCTGCCGGTGTGGATGGCCATAGTGCGGCACTGGCGCGAGAGCATCACCGCCGTGTCGATGGAGAACGACTTGTACTCATGGAACAGCTCCGCCATTCGCGAGAAGCGGGCAGTGTTGTCATATTCGGCTGACAACAAGTGCGATAGCGAATCGATGCGATGGCGTTTCTGCGCCACATAGTGTGGTTTGGCCTTGATGCGGACATCGAGCTGACGGAGGAGCGAATCGGTGGGCGACGATGCCGAAGCTCCGACACATGCGCAGAGCATCGCGACGGCGGCCAGGGCCATGCGCCGGAAAAATGACAGGTGATTAATATGTAAAGACATAGCGAGAGTCTGATCAAAAAAGGATGCGGACGGTTCGAAGCGCCGATTAATGAGTGCAAAATTAGGGAAAAACGGGGAAAAATCACTAAATTTGCAGCCTGTTTTCAGCGGGTTACAAGCTTCAGACGCCCCACGGCCACTGGTTTGGAAAAGCGAACAACTTCCGCGAAACGAGAGGGAAAAACCGACATCACACATATACATATATGGAACTTACTTCTTTAACAGCCATTTCGCCGATTGACGGCCGCTATCGCTCCAAATGCGAGCACCTTGACGAGTATTTCTCGGAGTATGCACTGATCCGCTACCGCGTGCGCGTGGAGGTGGAATACTTCATAGCCCTGAGCGGCGAGGGCCTCAAGCAGCTTGACGGCGCCGCCGCCTATGCCGAGCAGCTCCGCGACATCTACCGCCACTTCAGCCTGAGCGACGCCCAGCGCATCAAGGAGATAGAGAGCGTGACCAACCACGACGTGAAAGCCGTGGAATACTTCCTGAAAGAGCGCTTCGACGCCCTGGGCATGCAGCGCTACAAAGAGTTCATCCACTTCGGACTGACCTCGCAGGACATCAACAACACCTCCGTGCCCATGAGCGTTCGCGAGGCCATCGCCAACGTGTTCCGTCCCGCCCTGACAGGCCTGATCGAGGCCATCGAGGAGCGCGCCAAGGAATGGGCCGACATACCCATGCTTGCCAAGACCCACGGCCAGCCCGCATCGCCCACCCGCCTGGGCAAGGAGTTCGGCGTGTACGCCTATCGTCTGCGCACCCAGCTCGCCGCCCTCGACGCCGTTCCCGTGTCGGGCAAGTTCGGCGGTGCCACCGGCAACTTCAACGCCCATCTGGCAGCCTTCCCCGGCCGCGACTGGCGCGAGTTCGGCAAGAAGTTCCTCAACGAGCACCTGGGCATAGAGCGCGAGGAGCTCACCACCCAGATCTCCAACTACGACAACCTGGCAGCGCTGTTCGACGCCCTGCGCCGCATCAATACCATCATCCTCGACCTGGACCGCGACGTGTGGATGTACATCTCGATGAGCTACTTCAAGCAGCGCATCAAGGCCGGCGAGGTCGGCTCGTCTGCAATGCCCCACAAGGTCAACCCCATCGACTTCGAGAACTCCGAGGGCAACCTGGGCATGGCCAACGCCATCTACGCGCACCTGGCCCAGAAGCTGCCCGTGTCGCGACTGCAGCGCGACCTGACCGACTCCACCGTGCTGCGCAACGTGGGCGTGCCCATGGCACACTCGCTGATAGCCATTGCCTCCACCATGAAGGGCCTGGGCAAACTGCTGCTCAACGCCGACGCCATCCGCGCCGACCTTGACGACGCCTGGGCAGTGGTTGCCGAGGGCATCCAGACCATCCTTCGCCGCGAGGGCTATCCCAACCCCTACGAGACCCTCAAGGCGCTGACCCGCACCAACACCCACGTCGACGAGGCCGCCATCGCCGCCTTCATCGACACACTGGAGGTGAGCGACGAGGTGCGCGCCGAGCTCCACCGCCTGTCGCCGAGCACCTACACCGGCTATTGATTGCCGCCGAGGCACATAACAACAACCGCCGCCAGCCCTGCATGAGGGTTGGCGGCGATTGTTATTTATCAATGTGATAATTTGCTTTAAATCAACACATTGGCAATTACAGCACGCTTATTTGATCACGCCGAGTTTGCGGCCCACCTTGACGAAGGCGGCGATGGCGCGGTCCAGCTGCTCGCGGTTGTGGCCGGCAGAGAGCTGCACGCGGATGCGGGCCTGGCCCTTGGGCACCACGGGATAGTAGAAACCCGTAACGTAGATGCCCTCGGTCTGCATCTCGGCGGCAAAGAGCTGCGAGAGCTTGGCATCGTAGAGCATCACGGCGCAGATGGCGCTCTGGGTGGGCTTGATGTCGAAGCCGGCGGCGAGCATCTTGTCGCGGAAGTAAGCCACGTTCTCCATCAGGCGGGTGTGGAGGTCGTCGCTCTCGCCGAGCATGCGGAACATCTCGAGACATGCGCCCACGATGGAGGGAGCCACCGAGTTGCTGAACAGGTAGGGACGCGAGCGCTGGCGCAGCATGTCGATGATCTCCTTGCGGCCGGTGGTGAAGCCGCCCATGGCGCCGCCGAAAGCCTTGCCGAGGGTGCCGGTGAACACGTCGATCTTGCCGTAGAGGCCGAACTGCTCAGCCACGCCGCGGCCGGTGGGACCTACCACGCCGGCAGAGTGGCTCTCGTCCACCATCACCAGTGCGTTGTACTTCTCGGCGAGCTCCACAATGCGGTCCATGGGAGCCACGTTGCCGTCCATCGAGAACACGCCGTCGGTGGCGATCATGCGGAAGCGCTGAGCCTGAGCCTCCTGGAGGCATTTCTCCAGCTCGGCCATGTCGGCGTTGGCATAGCGGTAGCGCTTGGCCTTGCAGAGGCGCACGCCGTCGATGATCGAGGCATGGTTGAGGGCGTCGGAGATGATGGCGTCCTGCTCGGTGAGCAGGGGCTCGAACAGGCCGCCGTTGGCGTCGAAGCAGGCGGCGTAGAGGATGGTGTCCTCGGTGTGGAAGTAGTCGCTGATGGCCTTCTCGAGCTGTTTGTGGATGTCCTGGGTGCCGCAGATGAAGCGCACTGACGACATGCCGTAGCCGTGGGCGTCCATTGCAGCCTTGGCGGCGTCGATGAGGCGCTGGTTGTCGGCCAGGCCGAGATAGTTGTTGGCGCAGAAGTTGAGGACCTCCTGGTCCTGGCCCTCCACGTGGATGCCGGCGGCCTGGGGAGTGGTTATGATACGTTCGTTCTTGTACAGACCGGCCTCGCGGATGTCGGCCAGTTCCTTTTGCAGATGGGATTTGAAATCTGTGTACATGGTCAGTTAGTCTTAAAAGGGGCAAGAGGTGGTTGCCCGTGAAAATTATTTGGTCAAAATTACTGATTTTTCCTTAAAAAAGCCGTATTTTTGCGAAAGAAATTGGGGAGGTGCGTCCGCGCTCATCCCCGGCATGAATAAAACACAGACAAAATCCACTATAGTTCTATGAAAAAAATACTGATCATAGGCTCCACGGGCCAGATTGGCAGCGAACTGACCATGAAACTGCGCGGCATCTACGGCAACAGCAACGTGGTGGCCGGCTACATTCCCGGCGCGGAACCCAAGGGCGAGCTTGCCGAGAGCGGCCCCTCGGAGGTGTGCGACATCACCAACGCGCAGCAGATAGCCGAGATAACCGACAAATACGGCATCGACGCCATCTACAACCTGGCGGCCCTGCTGAGCGCCGTGGCCGAGGCCAAACCCCAGCTGGCCTGGAAGATAGGCGTGGGCGGCCTGTACAATGTGCTCGAGGTGGCCCGCGAGAAGGGCTGCGCCGTGTTCACGCCCAGCTCCATCGGCTCGTTCGGACCAGAGACACCCCATGTGCGCACCCCGCAGGACACCATCCAGCGCCCGCGCACCATCTACGGCGTGACCAAGGTGACAGGCGAGCTGCTCGGCGACTACTATGCACGCCGCTTCGGCGTCGACGCCCGCTCGGTGCGCTTCCCCGGCCTCATCAGCTACGTGGCGCCCCCGGGCGGCGGCACCACCGACTATGCCGTCGACATATACTATGCCGCCGTAGAGGGCCGCACCTTCAAGTGCCCCATCGCCGCCGGCACCTTCATGGACATGATGTACATGCCTGACGCCCTGCGCGCCGCCATCGAGGTGATGGAGGCCGACCCCCAGAAGCTGGTACACCGCAACTCATTCAACGTGGCCTCTATGTCGTTCGACCCCGAGCGCATCTACAACAAGATCAAGGAGTATGTGCCCGACTTCAAGATGGAGTACGAGTTCGACCCCCTGCGCCAGTCCATCGCCGACTCGTGGCCTGACTCGCTCGACGACAGCTGTGCGCGCATAGAGTGGGGCTGGAAGCCCGTGTACGGCCTCGACGCCATGACCCGCGACATGCTGGAGAAGCTGCGCATCAAGCTGCACGCCCCCGAACATGCTACTGTATAGCTGGAATGTGAACGGACTGCGCGCCGTGATCGGCAAAGGCTTTGACGAGATATTCGCCCAGGCCGATGCCGATGTTTTCTGCCTGCAGGAGACCAAGCTGAGCCCCGGCGTGCTCGACAAGGAGATGCCGGGCTACCGGAGCTACTGGAACCATGCCGACAAGAAGGGCTACAGCGGCACGGCGGTGTTCACACGCCGCGAGCCGCTGAGCGCCACCACCGGCATTGGGATCGACGAGCACGACCACGAGGGACGCGTCATCACGCTGGAGTTTGACGACTTCTACCTGGTGAATGTCTACACGCCCAACTCGCAGAACGAGCTGGCGCGCCTGGACTACCGCCTGGAGTGGGAGGAAGCGTTCCGCAGCTACGTCTGCGGGCTCGACAAGGTAAAGCCCGTGGTGATATGCGGCGACATGAACGTGGCCCACAACGAGATAGACCTCAAGAACCCCAAGACCAACCGGCGCAGCGCGGGCTTCACCGACGAGGAGCGCGGCGCCTTCGGGCGACTGCTGGAGAGCGGATTTGCCGACACTTTCCGCCGACTGCACCCCGACGAGGTGTGCTACAGCTGGTGGAGCTACCGCTACCAGGCGCGCCAGAAGGGCATAGGGTGGCGCATAGACTACTTCCTGGTGTCGGAGCGGCTGCTTGAGCGCGTGAGCGCTGCTGAGATCCACGGTGAGGTTATGGGGTCGGACCACTGTCCTGTGGCTGTGCGGATAGAGTGAGACACGGACACATTATTATATAAGACGTATAAGATTTATAAGATTTATAATTTGGGCGGGGCCTTGTGGCTCCGCCTTAGTTTTTGGGGCTAAGCCTAATGGGCCTCCTGAGCCTACTGGGCCCTCTGAGCCTTCTGGGCCCTCTGAGCCTTCTGGGCCTGTGCCATCCGGCGGCGGACGCGATTTATCGCGTCCCTACTGTCGGGAAGGCATCCCGGGGGGCGACGGAATTTTGGGGGGCGGAAAAAAATTATTAACAATGGGGTGATTTGTCATTTTGTCATGTGAAGATGTGTTAAACGGAGCGTAGCGGGGGCCGGATGGTGACATTTCTTACAACATACTCCAAAAACATTGCTTTTTGACATAAAAGTGGGCGAAAAGTGGCTAAAAATGCGGATTGATTTAGTGTTAAAAAGCGATTTTTTTTGGAGAATTTGGTTTCTAATTCGCAAAAAGTCTTTATCTTTGTGAAATATTACACAGAATATTCTAATCAATTAAAATTAATCCACGTTTCCAAACACTCAGTTTCTAAGCACCACTATTTAACTTATCACACTCGAAATCAATCGTTTAATTAATGTTTTTGTTTAATAATTTTTAGTATGAAAAAGCTGTTTCTATTACTCGTTGCGGTACTGACAATGGGACTGTGCGCGGCAGCACAGAACCGCACTGTCAGCGGTACCGTCTATGACGAGGAAGGCGAGCCCGTGATGGGCGCATCGGTAGTACCGGTAGGTTCGCGTACCGGCGTTGTTACCGACGCTGACGGCAACTTTGCCATCAGTGTGCCTCAGAATGTGAAAGCTCTGGAGTTCTCGTTCATCGGTCTCCAGGCCCAGCGCGTCAACATCGGCAAAGGACGCATGCTGGTAACCCTTAAAAATTCAATCGAAACCAAAGACGAAGTGATCGTAGTAGCCTACGGCACCGCCAAGCGTTCGGAGTACACCGGTTCGGCATCGGTAGTGAAGGCCGGCCAGATCGAGAACGCGCAGGCCGCCAACGTGGTCAACGTGCTCGCCGGTAAGGTGTCAGGCGTACAGCTGCAGAGCTCCTACGGCGCACCCGGCAGCCAGGCCACCGTCCGCATCCGCGGCGTCGGCTCCATCAACGCCGGTTCCAGCCCCCTCTACGTGGTTGACGGCATGCCCTACGACGGCGACATCAGCGCCATCGCTCCCAGCGACATCGCCGAGATGACCGTGCTGAAGGACGCAGCCTCCACCGCCCTCTACGGTGCCCGCGGCGCCAACGGTGTCATCCTGATCACCACCAAGAAGGGTAACGAAGGCAACGCCCGCGTGGTCCTGGACATGCGTCTCGGCTCCAACTCGCGTTCACTCGCCAACTATAACACCATCGACGATCCCCGCCAGTACGTTGAGACACTGTACCGCGCCCGCATGAACACCCTTGAGACCCTTTACGGTATCACCGACAAGATGCAGGCCCACCAGATCGCCAACTTCGGCGGCGCTCTTCCCAAGGGCGGCAGCTTCGGCTCCATCTGGGATGCCATCGGCTACCAGACCTGGACCACTCCCGAAGGCCAGGACATCGTGGGCACCAACGGCAAGTTCAACCCGCTGAACACCCCGGGCTACGTTAAGGGCAACTACATGTACCGCGCCGACGACTGGCGCGACGAGACCTTCATCCACGGTTTCCGTCAGGAGTACAACCTGTCGATCTCCGGCGGCACAGACAAGCTGCAGTACTATGTATCGGGCAGCTACCTGGGCGACGACGGCATCATCAAGTCCTCGCACTACAAGCGTTTCAGCACCCGTGCCAACGTTGACTACCAGGCCAAGAAATGGCTGAAAATCGGTACCAACCTGAGCTATGCTTACCAGGATTCAGGCGCCCCCGGCGACCAGGACCTCGATGCATCGACCTCAGTGGGCAACGCATTCAACGCCGCCCTCCACCTGGGTCCCGTCTTCCCCATGTACATCCGCGACCCGCAGGGCGCAGTCCGCATCGATCCCACCACCGGCAACCCCATCTACGACTACGGTGACGGCAAGGACTACGGCTGGGGCCGCACTCCCTCACGTAACTCCCTGAGCTCCGCCAACCCTGTTGGCGACCTGGTATTCGACCTGCAGCAGTCGCTGGCCGACGTGTTCAGCGCCAAGTGGTACGCCCAGATCACTCCGTACAAGGACCTGAACGTTATCGGCAGCGTTGGTTACAACGTTGACAACACCCGTCTGCACTACATCAAGAACCCCCTCTACGGCAGCGGCCAGGACTACAAGGGCCAGGCCATCCAGGGACATGACCGTTACCGCACACTCAACCTGAACATCCTCGCCAACTGGAACCACACCTGGAACGACGTACACACCGTCGACCTGATGGCCAGCTTCGAGAACTCCGCATACAACGAAGAAGACGTACAGGCCTCCGGTAACAACCTTTACCAGCCCCACTCTCCCTACGTGAACAACACCATCGACAACAAGATGGGCTACGGCTATGCAGCCAGCCTGGTACACCGCGGCTTCCTTGCCCGCGCCAAGTACAACTACGCCGGCAAGTACTACGTAGTAGGATCTATCCGTCGCGACGGCAGCTCGCGCTTCCACAAGAACCACCGCTGGGGCACATTCTGGTCGGCATCAATCGGCTGGGACATCTCGCAGGAGAACTTCCTGAAGGAGAGCACCGTAGTGGACATGCTCAAGTTCAAGGCATCGTTCGGCCAGACCGGTAACGACGGCATCGGCACACGCTACCTGGCCTGGGACGACCAGTACAAGATCACCGGCGCCGACGGCGTATGGTCAGACGGCACCCTGTCATACAAGGGTAACAAGGACATCACCTGGGAGACCTCGAACTCCTTCAACACCGGTTTCGACTACTCATTCTTCAAGGGCATGCTGACCGGTACACTGGAGTACTACCAGCGCGACACCCACGACATGCTGTTCAACGTTCCCGTGGCTCCGTCACTGGGTTACTCTTCGGTTCCCCGCAACGTAGGTTCGATGCGCAACAACGGTTTTGAGTTCGACATCAACTACCGCGCCATCAACACCCGCGACATCACCCTCGACATCAACGCCAACATCACCACCGGCTGGAACAAGGTTACCAAGCTCCCCGAGGACATTCTGAACACCAACGCCGACTGGCGCAACGACTCTCAGATGGGCTGGCTGAGCGGCTCACGCATCTTCTTCGAAGGCCAGAGCGCATACGCACTGTGGACAGTGGAATACGCAGGCGTGAACAACGACCCCAACCTGCTCCGCAACCCGGGCACCGCCGGCGACGACACCAAGGTTCCCCTCGGTGCTCCTCTCTACAAGGCTCTGAAGACCAAGATGGACTCGGAAGGCAACCCCGTTGTATACAGCTACAAGAAGGATGCCAACGGCCAGGTTATCGTTGACGAAGCCACCGGCAAGCCCATCGTTGACCAGTACGCCATGGAAGAGTATCTGACCGACAACCGCTCGGCAGCTTACAACACCAACCGCAAGTCCACCGGCAACCTGATGCCTAAGGCATACGGCGGTTTCGGCTTCGACCTGAAGGCCTACGGCTTCGACCTGTCAATGAGCTTCGCCTACCAGTTCGGCGGCAAGATCATGGACTCTGCCTACCAGACCTACATGAGCGCCTTCGACAAGAACTATGTGGGCCAGGCCTACCACAAGGACCTGCTCAACGCATGGACCCCGAACAACACCAACACCGACGTCCCCGCGCTGGCATACGAGAGCCCGACAGGTTCCGCCTACAACAGCACATCTACCCGCTTCCTGATTTCGAGCAACTATCTGTCGCTCAACAACATCACCGTGGGCTACACCATCCCCGCCAAGTGGACAACCCGCATCGCCCTCAACGACGTGCGCCTGTACTTCTCGGCTGAGAACGTGGCACTGTGGAGCAAGCGCAAAGGTATGGACCCCCGTCAGGGCTTCACCTCGTCGGACAACTCAACCTACTCGCCCATCCGCGCCCTGTCAGGCGGTATCCGCGTATCGTTCTAACGAACCGGAATCAGACAGAAAAGGTTAACAAACACAACAAAGAAGAAAAATGAAAAATATCAATAAAATACTGGGACTGGGCATGATGACGCTGGCTCTGACCGGTTGCAAGGACCTCGACACCACATACGAGGGCGGCTTTGTGACCACCGAGCAGAAGGAAGCTGTCCTCCGCCTGAATCCCGATATGGCGCAGGCCGGCGTTATGGGCCTGAGCTCGGGCATGTCGCAGTTCATGACCGTTTACGAAAACCACTTTGACTTCGGCTATCCCGGCGTGATGATCGGTCTGGACATGCAGACCCAGGACTACCTGACCACCACCAGCGGCTACAACTGGTACAACTACTGGTTCCGTTTCACCAGCCCGACACCCAGCGGCACTCCCGCCGGCATGGCCTGGTACCACATCTACAAGGATGTGCTCAACGCCAACACCGTGGCCTCGACCATCGACCCCGCCACCGAGGACGGCACCCTGAAGTTCTACCGCGCACAGGCAGTGGGCAAACGCGCTTTCGACTACCTGACACTGGCACAGCTGTTCCAGTTCAACTACTCGATCGACCCCAGCGCTCCCGGCGTGCCTCTGGTAACCAACGAGAACTCCGCCGAGGTTGAGCAGAACGGCGCACCCCGCGCCAGCCTCGAGGAGATGTACGCACAGATCCTCAAGGACGCCGGCGAGGCCATCAGCCTTCTGAGCAGCACCAACGTAACTCCCGAGACCGTGCTCGACAGCAAGCCCAAGCGCATGATCTCGCTGGCAGTGGCCTACGGTATCCGTGCCCGCGCCTACATGGCCATGCACAAGTATGCCGAAGCCGCCCAGGACGCCCAGGCTGCCATCAACAGCTTCAGCGGCCGTCCCTACAGCATCGCCGAGATGTCCCGTCCGAGCTTCACCAACATCGACGATCCCGCGTGGATGTGGGGTATCGCCATCGCCGAGACTGACCGCGTAGTCACCTCCGGTATCGTGAACTTCCCCTCGATGACCTGCACCTTCTGCTCCAACGGCTACGTTAGCGTAGGCGCCTGGAAGTACGCCAGCGACGTACTGTACAAGCAGATTCCCTCCGCCGACGTGCGCAAGGGCTGGTTCCTCGACGAGAACATGACCAGCACCCACCTGAACCGTCAGGAGCAGGCCTACATCGACTCATACGACAACATGCCCGCCTACACCAACGTGAAGTATGCCGGCTATCAGAACGTTGTCGGCCAGTCGACCAACGCTTCGGACATTCCCCTGATGCGTATCGAGGAAATGTACTACATCCTGGCCGAGGGTCAGGCCATGAGCGGCAACACCGCCGGCGCCAAGAGCACCTTCGAGAGCTTCATCCGCACCTATCGTAACCCGAACTTCGTGATGAACGCCGAGACCGCCGAGGACATGCAGAACGTGATCTACAACGACAAGCGCGTAGAGTTCTGGGGCGAAGGCATCCTGTACTTCGACCTGATGCGCCTGGACAAGGGTGTTGACCGCCGTCCCGCCACCAACGTTGAGGCTTCGGCTTACATCTACATCCCCTCGTACAAGGACGACGACACCGGCACAAGCTGGAAGGACAAGCGCAAGGCAGGCGTGCTGATCTACTGCATCCCGACCGGCGAAATCAACGGCAACAAGGCGCTGACCCAGGCTGACAACAACCTGTCGTGCGACGCTCCCGTGCCCGTACACTAAACAAAACAGAAAGCCATCATACTAAAAAGTCCCCAAGCCAAAGCGACGCCGGTGCAATCCGGCACCGGCGCCGCAGCGGCCCACAGACTCCGGCAACGGAGCGATGAGGAGGGGCAAAAGACCGAGGCCCGAATGGCTGGGCTTCAAACCCAAGCAAAGGTTTCACACAAATTATCCTTTCAAAACAAAGATGAAATTCTTCAAAAAATCAATACTGGCACTGATGGCCATAGCCGCTACCGCCGCTCTCACCGCTTGCAGCGATGACAACGACGTGAAGTACGCTGAGGGCCAGCAGAGCCCCGGCGCCTATTTCCCGGTCACCAACCCCGCCACTGTGGAGCTGACCGAAGGCGCCAACACCGTGAGCATCCCCGTGTGCCGCACCTCAGTGGAGGCACCCACAGCTTACACACTGACCATCACCGATGAGTCTGGCCTGTTCCAGGGCCCGGGCGAAGTGGTGTTCCCCACCGACGCCACCAGCGCCAACATTCTGCTGACCTACGATCCGACCCAGATCGAGACCGGCAAGAACTATCCCGTGACATTCACCATCAGCACCGGCACCGAGTACGGCAACGCCACCTACAAGGTGAACTTCGTGCAGAAGGACCCGGTTGTGACCGTACCCGCAGGTGAAGGCACCGGCACATTCATCTACAACGGCTGCTACAGCGGCGCCGACTCCGGCCTGAAGGTTTACTACAGCTACAACCCCAAGACCCCTAACTACCGCACCTACACCGTAGAGGAATGGGGCGGCGGCGTGAACTTCAAGATTGTGATGCCCGACGCAACCGCAATCGACGAGGACGGCTGCATTCCCGTTCGCGTAGGCCTGCAGCTGGTAGGCGCAGCCGCCAGCAACGGTCAGCCCCTGTACGTATGCGACACCTACTTCTTCTACAACGACCTTCTCGGTAAACCCGCTCAGGCCGCACAGTATGCCGGTGCCAGCTACTACAACACCAAGACCGGTCTGTTCTCGCTCCACCTGGTTGAATGGTACTTCACCGATCCCGATGCAGGCAACCTCAGCTACTTCGGCGAGAACTACGAGTACCTGCAGCTCGACGGCTTCCCCGACTACAGCGTAAGCGCAAGCTACATGGGCTACATGACCGACCCCGATGAGAACCAGAAGGCTGTGATCACCGTAGCCGCCGGTGCCGACGCCGAAGAGGTTAAGGCATTCGTGATGAAGACCGACGAGCCCGACGAAGTGCTCAACGCCATCCTGACCGGCGCCGACGGCGTTCAGGACGCCACTCCCGGTGAGACCCAGCAGCTGCAGTTCGACATTGCCGGCGCAGGCACCTACACCTACATGGCAGTGACCTTCGCAGGCGGCAAGGCTATGGAAATCGCCGCTGACCAGTTCGAGGTTACCGGCGCAGGATCGAGCGCCAACGACTGGGCCGACGCCGGCATGGCCGACATGTGCGACGGTTGGATCTATGCTGTATATGCCCGCAACGGTGTGCCCATCGTGGTTGCCGACGAGCCCTTCCCCGTGAAGATCCAGAAGCACAAGACCGAGGCCAACATGTGGCGCATGGTTAAGCCCTGGGGTGACAACTGCCCCGTTGCCTCGCTCAACGAAGGCGGCAAGCCCAAGGACGTGAACTTCTTCTATGACAACAAGTACTTTTACATTGAGCCCCAGAACTCCGGCTTCGTTATCGACGCCGACAAGGGCACAATGTATGTAGGCACATTCGAAGGCATGCTGATGGCCGGCAACGAGGGTATTGACATCGAGTCCGTAATCAACTTACTGAACGAGAAGAAACCCGAAGCCATAGCCCAGATTGAGGACGGTGTTGTCACCATTCCCATCCCCCTGTTCGGCTATGACGCAGCTGACGAGTTCGGCTACAGCTGGAAGAACGTCCAGGCATCCATCATCTACATGCCCGACGCATCAGAGGCCGCCAAGGCCAAGGCCAAGGCAGCACGCGTAGCCAAGCCCCGCATCAACGGTCTGAGCGCAAGCTTCAAGGCTGTGAAGGCTGTGAAGAAGCAGCGTATGCCCCGCGAGTTCAACAAGAACAACACACGCAAGCCCGCCCTGCTTCGCAAATAAGGCGCGGCGAGCATAAGCCCAACATAGACGGCCGCTCCGAGCATCAGGCTCGGGGCGGCCGTTTTTTTCGCATGACGGGAAAAATTAGTATATTTGTGGGACAAATATGGAACTGACATACAAACATACGTACTTTCTGACGGCCGGCGAATGCAACGCCGAGAGCCGCATGCCTGTCACGCTGCTGACGGCACGCATCATCGAGGTAGCCACCGAACACGCCAACGCCCTGAACGTGGGGTGGGCGCGGCTGAAGCCTATGGGCATCGGCTGGGTGCTGAGCGGCCTGACGGTGGAGATGGACCGCTGGCCGGGCATAAACGAGACATACACGCTGACCACGTGGGTGGAGGACTTCAACCGGCTTTACTCTGACCGCTGCTTCGAGGTGGCGGACGGCGAGGGGCGCGTGATAGGCCATGTGCGCAGCCTGTGGGTGGCGATAGACCTGGAGAAGCGCACGGCGGCCGACCTGAGCGTGCTGGAGCCGGGGCAGTTTGTGAGCAACACCGGGCGGTGTCCGCTGCCGCGGCGCCAGAAGCTGCCGGCGGTGACGCTGGAGCAGGCCACGCTGGTTGAGGACTACACCTACCGCTACTGCGACATAGACTTCAACGGGCACGTCAACACCGTTCGCCACATAGAGCATGTGCTGAACCTGTGGGGCCCGGAGGTGTACGGGGCCACGGCCGTGGAGACGATGCAGATACAGTTTCTGCACGAGTGCCGCTACGGCGAGCGCGTGAGCCTGCAGGCCCTGGAGACGCCCGGCGAGGGCGAGAAGGGCGCGCAGGCGCTGGTGAGCGCGATGGTTGACGGCGAGCGCCGTGTGGCGGCCAAAATAGTGTTCGCGCGCGGCGGCGAGGGCAAATAATGGCCACGCGGCCACGGTAATTACGTGCGGATTTCGTAACTTTGCAGATTGGAACGGGCCACCGGGCCCGACAGCATAACCGAAACAACAAAAAACAATATAAAACGAAGAAATACAATGGCAAAGAAAGCATTACTGATGATTCTGGACGGCTGGGGCATGGGCGACGGCCGCAAAGACGACGTTATAGCACAGACACCGACCCCCTACTGGGACAGCCTGCTGGCGGAGTATCCCCACTCGGAGCTTCAGGCATCGGGCGAGAACGTGGGTCTGCCCGACGGCCAGATGGGCAACAGCGAGGTGGGCCACCTGAACATCGGCGCCGGCCGCGTGGTGTACCAGGACCTGGTGAAGATCAACAATGCCATCAAGGACGGCTCGGTGAAGGACAATCCCGAAATCAAGGCCGCCTATGAATACGCCTCCAAGACCGGCAAGAAGCTGCACCTGATGGGCCTGACGAGCACCGGCGGCGTGCACTCGAGCCTGGACCACGTGTTCGCGCTCTGCGACATAGCCAAGGACTACGGCCTTAAGGACGTGTACCTGCACTGCTTCATGGACGGCCGCGACACCGACCCGCGCTCGGGCAAGGGCTTCATCGAGGCCCTGCAGGCCCACTGCCAGAAGAGCGCCGGCACCATCGCCTCGATCATCGGCCGCTTCTACGCCATGGACCGCGACAAGCGCTGGGAGCGCGTGAAGGTGGCCTATGACCTGCTGGTGAAAGGCGAGGGCAAACAGGCCACCGACATGGTGCAGGCCATGCAGGAGAGCTACGACGCCGACGTCACCGACGAGTTCGTGAAGCCGATCAACAACAGCACCGTTGACGGCACCATCGCCGAGGGCGACGTGGTGATCTTCTTCAACTACCGCAACGACCGCGCCAAGGAGCTGACCGTGGTGCTCACCCAGCAGGACATGCCGGAATACGACATGAAGGTGGTTCCCGGCCTGCAGTACTACTGCATGACTCCGTACGACGCCAGCTTCAAGGGCGTGCACATACTGTTCGACAAGCAGGACGTGGCCAACACGCTGGCCGAGTACCTGTCGAAGCTGGGCAAGAAGCAGCTCCACATAGCCGAGACCGAGAAGTACGCCCACGTGACCTTCTTCTTCAACGGCGGCCGCGAGGCACCGTTCGAGGGCGAGGAC
>JAXJRL010000116.1:0-42142 GCA_036310635.1 Muribaculaceae bacterium
ACCGGTTCCATCGGCACCCAGACTCTCGATATAGTTCGCCGCCATCCCGACCGCTTCGGAGTGACGGTACTCGCTGCCGGACGCCGTGTGGACAAGCTCATCGAACAGGCTCGTGAGTTTCTTCCCAAGCTCGCCATCATCGCCGATGAGACACTCTACCCCACCCTGCGCGACGCCTTGCAGCCCCTAGGCATAGAGACCGCCGCCGGCGCCGACGCCCTTGTCGACGCCATGAGCCGCACCGACTTCCACACCGTGGTCACCGCCACCGTCGGCTACAGCGGCCTGGCACCCACCGTGGCCGCCATCAAGGCCGGACACGACATAGCCCTGGCCAACAAAGAGACCCTCGTGGTGGCCGGCGAGTACATAAACCGTCTTCTCGCCGACTCCGCATCACGAATATTCCCCGTCGATTCTGAACATTCGGCTGTGGCACAGTGCCTGGCCGGAGAAGATGTGAAAACCGTCCGACGCCTGCTCATCACCGCCAGCGGAGGCCCGTTCCGCACTTGGCCGGCCGACAAACTCCCCGAGGCCACTGCCGCCGAGGCGCTGAAGCACCCCAACTGGCTGATGGGTCCCAAGATAACCATTGACTGCGCCACACTCATGAACAAAGCATTCGAGCTCGTGGAGGCCCACTATCTCTTCGGCATAGCGCCGGAGCGCATCCAGGCCGTGGTGCATCCGCAGTCGGTGGTACATTCCATGATCGAGTTCGAGGACGGCGCCATCAAGGCGCAACTCGGAGTGCCCGACATGCGCATACCCATAGCCTATGCACTGGGCGAGAACACCCGTATTTCCGGAGCCGCTCCCTGCCTGAGCCTCAGCCAGATGGCATCGCTCACCTTCGAAGAGCCCGACACCGGGCGCTTCCCGTGCCTGACGCTGGCGCACACCGCCATGGAGCGCCGAGGCAACACCGCCTGCGTGATCAACGCCGCCAACGAAGTGGCCAACCAGGCATTCCGCAACGACAAAATCAAATTTACGAACATATTCCCGCTCATAACCGAAACGCTTGAGCGCGTGCCCTTTGTGGCCGAGCCCACATTTGACGACTATGTGGCCACCAATGCCCGGGCACGCACCGTGGCATCAGAGCTTCTCAGCCGTTTCTGAGCGCATAATTCACTCATCACCAAGCAATTCCAATGGACGAATTTCTGATTAAGGCCGCACAACTCATACTGGCGTTCACCATCCTGGTGACCGTCCACGAATTTGGCCACTATCTGTTTGCGCGCATCTTCGGCATGCGCGTGGACCGCTTCTACCTGTTCTTCAACCCCTGGTTCTCCCTGCTCAAATACTATCCCCGCGAGAACAAAATCCAGCTCATAGCCTGGACCAAGAAGGATGGCGAAAAAGAAGTGCCCAAGTCGCTCATCTCATTCAATGTGGGCAAAGCCCACCCCGCCGAGGACGGTGCAAAGCCCACATGGCGCGACACCCTCTACGGCATCGGCTGGCTGCCTCTGGGCGGCTACTGCTCCATCGCGGGCATGATCGACGAGACGAGCACCGACTCCGACAAACTGGCATCAGAGCCCGAACCCTGGGAGTTCCGCGCCAAGAAACCTGTGCCCCGACTGCTGGTTATGCTGGCCGGCGTCATCTTCAACTTCATTCTCGCCATCATCATCTACATCGGCATAGCCTTCCACTGGGGCGACCGCTTCATTCCCTTCAACCAGGCCACCGAGGGCATGGACTTCGCAGCCGCACTCCACGACGTGGGCTTCCGCGATGGCGACATCATCATGGAGCTCAACGGCAAGCCGGCCGACGCCTCGGACGACTCCTTCCAGTGGAACCTGGTGCAGGACGGCGCCTTGGTCACCGTTGACCGCAACGGCACCACCGAGCGCATCACCATCCCCGACGGATTTGTGAAGAGCATAGTCAACAACAACGCGCCCCTGATGCAGTACCGCGTGCCGGTGGTGGTCAAGAAGCCAGTCAAGGGCGAGTTTGCCGCCGAAGCGGGCATTGAGGAAGGCGACCGCATCCTCCGCGTGGCCAACGATACAACCCCTTCACTCACAGAGTTCTACAAGTCACTTGCCGCCCACAAGGGCCAGTCGGTGCCCATGCTCATTGACCGAGGCGGCCGCAACAAGACAGTGAGCTGCCGCATAAGCGACGGCGGCAAAATAGGCATCCAGCTAACCGACCCGCTGGAGCTGTTCAAGGTCAAGGAAGTGCACTACTCACTGCTCGAGGCCATACCCCAGGGCGTGGGCGACGGCGTGGACCGCCTCACCACCTACGTGTCGTCGCTCAAGCTCGTATTCTCGAAGGAGGGCGCGCAGAGCCTCGGCGGTTTCGGCGCCATCGGCGACATGTTCCCCGCCCAGTGGAGCTGGTTCTCATTCTGGAACATCACCGCCTTCCTGTCTGTGATTCTGGCATTTATGAACATTCTGCCCATTCCCGCCCTGGACGGCGGCCACGTGGTCTTCACACTGTGGGAGATCATCACACGCCGCAAACCCAGCGAGAAAGTGCTGGAGTATGCCCAGGTGGCAGGCATGGCCTTCCTTTTCCTGCTCCTCATCTACGCCAACGGCAACGACATCTACCGATTCTTTCTGAAATAACGATATAATTATGGCTAATTATCCCGTCATAAAGCTTCGCCCCGGCAAGGACCAGTCGCTGGAGCGTTTCCATCCCTGGGTGTTCTCAGGCGCCATCGCCAGCATGCCCAAAGGCATAGAGGAAGGCGACCTGGTGAGCGTGGTGGCCGCCGACGGCCGACACATAGGCGTGGGCCACTACCAGATAGGCTCCATCACCGTCCGCATGCTCGAATTCGGCGGCGAGGACACCGAGATAGGCTCCGAGTTCTATGCCCGCCGTCTGGCCGACGCCCTGCGTCTGCGCCAGGCCCTGGGCCTTGACCGCGAGGACAACAACATGTACCGCCTGGTGCACGGCGAGGGCGATTTCCTGCCCGGACTGGTGGTGGACGTCTACGGCCACACAGCCGTGATACAGGCCCACTCGCCCGGCATGCACTTTGCCCGCATGACCATTGCCGACGAGCTCACCAAGCTCCCGGGCATGCCCGTGGCCAATGTGTTCTACAAGAGCGAGACAACCCTGCCCTACAAGGCCGGACTCGACCCCGTGGACCAGTACATCATCGGCCACTATGACGGCTCTGTAGCCACCGAGAACGGCCTGCAGTTCAACATCGACTGGCTCAAAGGTCAGAAAACCGGATTCTTCGTGGACCAGCGCGACAACCGTGCCCTGCTGGGACAGTATGCCCACGGCCGACGAGTGCTCAACATGTTCTGCTACACCGGCGGCTTCTCAGTTTACGCTCTGCGCGGCGGAGCCGTGTCGGTTGACTCAGTCGACTCCTCGGCCAAGGCCATCGCGCTGACCGAGGCCAATGTGGCCCTCAACTTCGGCGACGACTGCTCCAACCATCGCGCCTACGCCCAGGACGCCTTCAAGTTTCTCGATGCCATGGAGGACGGCGCCTACGACCTCATTATCCTCGACCCGCCGGCATTCGCCAAGCACCGCGGCGCCGTGGCCAACGCCCTCCGAGGCTACCAGCGCCTCAACGCCCGCGCCATGGCCAAGGCCGCTCCCGGCACCATCATGTTCACCTTCTCATGCTCGCAGGCCGTAAGCCGCGAGCAGTTCCGCCTGGCAGTGTTCTCGGCCGCGGCTCAGACAGGCCGCCGTGTGCGCATCCTGCACCAGCTAACACAGCCCGCCGACCATCCGGTGAACATCTACCATCCCGAAGGCGAATACCTCAAGGGACTGGTGCTCTACATAGAGTGAGCCTTACTGCACCACAACACATGAATTATCACTTTTCTCCATTCATAAACTCATGAACGTCAAAACTTTACTGCTGGCAGCCACCATGGCCGCCACCTCATTCTCACCAGTTATGGCCAAAGACTCGTTCAACTACAACGTGGACAAGTTTGCCGACATCGCCGTGCTCCGCTACAAGGTGCCCGATTTCGAGAAGCTTACCCCAAAACAGAAAAAGCTGGTCTACTACCTGACCGAAGCCGCCATCTACGGCCGCGACATACTCTGGGACCAGAACTGCGAGGTGAACCTCGAGCTCCGTCCCGTGCTCGAAGCCATCTACACCAACTTCAACGGAGACAAGAACAGCGCCGACTTCAAGGCTTTCGAGACATACCTCAAGCAGGTGTGGTTCGGCAACGGCATACACCACCACTACTCCAACGATAAATTTGTGCCCGCCTTCAGCCGCGCCTTCTTCGAGGAGCAGTTCCGCGCCAACAAGCTGGGCGACAACACCAAGATGGAGCGCCTCGCCGAGGTGATCTTCAACCCCTCGCTCTACGCCAAGAAGGTAAACCAGACCAGCGGCGAGGACCTGGTGCGCACATCGGCCGTGAACATGTACGACGACAAGGTGACCCAGAAGCAAGTCGAGGACTACTTCGCAGCACTGAAGGACAGCACCGACCTCACCCCCATCAGCTACGGTCTGAACAGCCGCAAAGCCCTGGTCGACGGCAAAGTGGTGGAGCAGGTCTACAAGGTTGGCGGCCTCTATTCCGACGCCATCGTCAAGATTGTCGAGAACCTGAAAAAGGCTGCCGAGTATGCCGAGAATCCCGCCCAGCGCGCCTACATCGACAAGCTCATCGAGTTCTACACCACCGGCGACCTCAAAACTTTCGACGAATACTCGATAATGTGGACCGAGGACACCAACTCGCAGGTTGACTTCATCAACGGCTTCATCGAGAGCTACAACGACCCCCTGGGCATGACCGGCTCCTGGGAATCGCTCGTCAACTTCAAGAACGACGCCGCAAGCCACCGCACCGAGGTGATCAGCGAAAACGCACAGTGGTTCGAGGACCACTCGCCCGTTGATGCTCGCTTCAAGAAAGACAAGGTGAAAGGCGTGTCGGCCAAGGTTATCACCGCCGCCATGCTCGCCGGCGACTCCTACCCCGCCACCCCCATCGGCATCAACCTGCCCAACGCCAACTGGATCCGCGCCGCACACGGCTCCAAGTCGGTGACCATCGAGAACATCACACAGGCCTATGACGAGGCTTCGCACGGCGACGGCTTCAACCAGGAGTTCGTCATCGACAAGCCCACCTCCGACATCATGGACCGCTACCTGTTCATCACCGACAACATGCACACTGACCTGCACGAGTGCCTCGGCCACGGCTCGGGCAAGCTCCTCCCCGGTGTTGACCCCGACGGCCTCAAGGAGCACGGTTCCACCCTCGAGGAGGCTCGCGCCGACCTGTTCGCCCTCTACTATCTGGCCGACCCGAAGCTCCTGGAGCTGGGCCTGCTCGACAATCCCGACGCATACAAGGCCGAGTACTACAAGTACATGCTCAACGGTCTGATGACCCAGCTGATGCGCATCGAGCCCGGCAAGGACATCGAGGAGGCACACATGCGCAACCGCCAGCTCATCGCCAAGTGGGCCTATGAGCACGGCAAGGCCGACAACGTGGTTGAGATGGTCAAGAAGGACGGCAAAACCTTTGTGAAAATCAACGACTACAAGGCTCTGCGCAACCTGTTCGGCGAACTCCTCAAAGAGATCCAGCGCGTGCGCAGCGAGGGCGACTACGAAGCCGGCCGCAAGCTGGTGATGGAGTACGCCGTGAAGGTTGACCCCGAGCTCCACAAGGAAGTTCTGGAGCGCTACTCGCACCTCACCATCCAGCCGTACAAGGGTTTTGTCAACCCCATCTACACCCCCGTCACCGACAAGGACGGCAATATCACCGATGTGACCGTGACCTACACCGAGGACTATCCCACCCAGATGCTTCGCTACGGCCGCGACTACTCGCCCCTGACCAAGAAGTAAACATCCACCGGCCGGCAGCCGTAAGGCGCGCCGGCAAGTGCAAAACCAAACCGACCTCCATGCGGCTCCGAGAGCTGCGTGGAGGTCGGTTTTTACATGCTTTCCGTAAGGGGTGTAGGCTCTGTGGCGGATGCCCTTCAGGGCTGGGTCAGAGGTCGTCGTAATCAGGCGAGAAAGTGTCGCCCTGTGCCATGTCGCCGCTGTTGATGCCTCGTTGCAGCCAGCGCACACGCTGCGAGGAGCGGCCGTGGTTGAAACTGTCGGGCATCTCGCGCCCGTAAGCCTTGCGCTGCAGATAGTCGTCGCCAATCTTCGACGCCACGTTGATGGCATTCTCCACGTCGCCGGGCTCAATGGAACCGAACATGGCATTGTCGCGGTTGGCCCACACGCCGGCATAGTAGTCGGCCTGAAGCTCCAGGCGCACGCTGATTTTGTTGGCCTCGGTCTCGGGCAGGCGCTGCATCTGCTGGTGCGCCTGGCTGAGCGTGCCGAGCAGGTACTGCACATGGTGGCCCACCTCGTGGGCTATCACATAGGCATAGGCAAAGTCGCCGCCACCTCCTATGGTCTGCTCCATGTCCTTGAAGAAGTCCAGGTCAATGTACACGGTCTGGTCGGCCGAGCAGTAGAACGGGCCTGTCTGGGCCGTGGCGTTGCCGCAGCCTGAGTTGACGGCGCCATGGAAGAGCACCAGCTTGGGGCACTCGTATTCGCCCAGGCCGCGCTTGCGGAACTCCTGGGTCCACACATCCTCGGTGCCGGCCAGGACCTTTGATGCGAGGTCGGCAAGGCGCTGGTCTTCAGCGGTCTCCACATACTCAGTCTGCTGAGTGGTGCCGCCCATGTTGCCCATCACGTTGCTGAGCACGTCGCCGATATTGCCGCCGGACATCAGTGTGATGATGCCCACGATGATTACGCCGATAATGCCGCCGCCAATACCGGCGGTTCGGCCTGAAATGTGGCGGCGGTCCTCCACATTGTTGCTACGTCGTCTTCCGTCTAATCGCATAG
Source organism: Muribaculaceae bacterium (assembly GCA_036310635.1). Classification (GTDB taxonomy): domain Bacteria; phylum Bacteroidota; class Bacteroidia; order Bacteroidales; family Muribaculaceae; genus CAG-873. The sequence goes on from JAXJRL010000116.1 coordinate 6,890, forward strand.
TGGTGTTGGAAAGGGGGTGAAAATGTAGTTATATACTGATTGAACGCCTGAACCTCAAAGGTTGTTGAGCATACTGAGGTCGGTGGGCCTCACCCAGACCACGGAGGGGTCGCGGCGGAGCCATGTGAGCTGCTTCTTGGCGTAAACGCGTGTGTTCTTTTTGATGCGCTCCACACACTCCGTGCGGCTGGCAAATCCGCCGTCGAAGTACTGGAACCATTCTTTGAAGCCCACGGTGTTGAGCGCGTTGAGATGGCGCAGGTGAAGCACTGAGCGCGCCTCGTCTTCCATGCCGTCGCGCACCATGGCGTCGACACGGGCGTTGATGCGTCCGAAAAGCTGCTCGCGCGGCATGTCAATGGCCAGCTTGAGCACCCGGAACGGACGCTCCTTGGCGGCTCCGGTTCTGAGCTGCGAACATGGCTTGCCCGACTGCATGCACAGCTCCACGGCGTGCATCACGCGGCGACGGTTCTGACGGTCGACAACGGCGGCATACTCGGGGTCGTACACGTCGAGGAGGGCCAACACGGCTTCCAGACCCTGCTCACGCTCCAGATCGAGCACACGCCGGCGCACCTCGGAGCTGATGGTGGGCATGTCGTCGATGCCGCGAGTCAGCGCGTCGACATACATCATGGAGCCGCCGCACACCACCGCGCAGCCGTATCGGTCGAGCAGCGATTCGATGACATGCAGCGCCTCGGCTTCGTAGCTTGCGGCGCTGTAGTAGGCGTGGAGCGCATGCGTCTGGACAAAATGATGCCGCACCTGCGCCAGTTCGTCAGGCGTGGGTGCGGCAGTGGTGATGGGGATTCCCTGATATATCTGGCGCGAGTCAGCCGACACAATCTCTGTGCCCAGCTGGCGAGCCAGTTCGATGGCCATGACCGTCTTGCCCGAAGCCGTTGCCCCGGTCACAACAACCAGCAGTGGCTTCTGCATTCCAACGGCCAACGACGCCATGCGTGGGGAAGCTTACTTGTTTCGTTCGGCCACAAGGCGGGCTATGTTGACAATCACGTCGCGGGCCTTGAGCATCGAGGGGATGGGCACAAACTCATAGCGGCCGTGGAAGTTCAGACCGCCGGCAAAGATGTTGGGGCACGGCAGACCCTTGAACGAAAGCTGGGCGCCGTCTGTGCCGCCACGGATGGGCACCACCTTGGGCACCACCTGAGCGTCGCGCATGGCCTGCTCGGCAATGTCGATGATGTACATCACAGGCTCGATTTTCTCGCGCATGTTGAAGTACTGGTCCTTGATTTCGAGCTGGCAGCAGCCGGGGTATTCCTTGTTGATTTTGCGCTCCAAGTGCTGGAACTCTTTCTTGCGGCGCTCGAAGCGGTCGCGGTCATGGTCGCGGATGATGTAGGTCAGCACTGTCTTCTCCACGGTGCCTTCCATGCCCACCAGATGGTAGAAACCTTCATAGCCTTCGGTGTGCTCGGGGGTCTCCCAGCGGGGAAGCATTATGGCGAACTGGTTTGCCACGCGCAGTGAGTTGACCATCTTGTGCTTGGCGTATCCGGGGTGAACGTTGCGGCCGTTGAAAGTGACGCGGGCCACGGCGGCGTTGAAGTTCTCATATTCCAGCTCGCCGATTTCGCCGCCGTCCATGGTGTAGGCCCAGTCGGCGTTGAAACGCTCCACGTCGAACTTGTGCGCGCCCAGACCAATCTCCTCGTCGGGATTGAAGGCTATGCGGATGTCGCCGTGCTTGATTTCGTCGTGCTGCATCAGGTAGACCATGGCGGACACAATCTCGGCAATGCCGGCCTTGTCGTCGGCGCCGAGCAGCGTGGTGCCGTCGGAGGTGATGAGGTCCTGGCCCACGTAGTTGCGGAGCTCGGGGAAGTCGGCGGGCGAGAGCACTATGCCCATTTCCTTGTTGAGCACCAGGTCGTTGCCGTCGTATGCCTTCCATATCAGGGGCTTCACATTGTGGCCGCTCATGTCGGGGCTTGTGTCCATGTGGGCAATGAAACCCACGGTGGGCACACCGGGACCGGCGTTGCCGGGGAGCGTGGCCATGAGATAGCCGTTGTCGTCGAGCGAGATGTCGCTCAGGCCCAGTTTTTCAAGCTGTTCCTTGAGGAAGTGGGCGAAAGTCATCTGGCCCGGCGTGGAGGGGGTCATATTGGTGAGTTCGTCGCTCTGCGTGTCGAACTTCACATACTCTAAAAATCGGTCTACGACGTTCATTTTGCTGAGAGGTTAAAGGTTTTCGCAAATGTAGCGATTTTTTTGCAATTTAGCCCTCATTTTTGCCACAAGATTGCAGTTTCGGGTCAATTTATGACATAAAAAAGAGCAACCGGACTCGATACGCCGCAGCCCTGATGGTGGGTTGACACGGCAAGCGTCCCGGACCAGGATGTGGTTCGGGACGCTTGCGTCGCCATTTTGGAGGCACTATGCCGCCGTCAAGGCGAGGGGTGCTATGTCAAAAGGGTTTAGGCCTTTTTGTTGCGGTTGCCGTAGCGGCTCATGAACTTGTCGACGCGACCGGCGGTGTCAACGAGTTTCTGCTTGCCGGTGAAGAAGGGGTGCGATGAGCTGGTGATTTCAAGCTTCACCAGGGGATAGGTTTTGCCATCAACTTCGATGGTCTCGCGAGAAGCCACAGTGGAACGAGTGATGAAGATCTCGTCGTTTGACATGTCCTTGAAAACAACTTCGCGGTAGTCGCTGGGATGTATATCCTTTTTCATTGCTTTGATATATTTTTTTGTTGATAATCAATGTGTTGAACCGCCGTTGGTAAGTCGGCACATTCGTAATGGCTTGCAAAGGTAGCCATTATTTCGCAATCCTCAAAACATTTTGTCCACTTTTTGCCGCTACTTCAGCAAATGGCAGTGCATTAGCCGTCCGTCGGCGTCGCGCAGATGCATTCCGTTGCCTTCGCAGTAGCGCCAGAACGAGCAGTCGGCGCACTCGCCTGTACGCATCCACCGGCGGTTGCGGTATGCCTCGTAGCGGTTGGTCCACACGTCCCAGAAGTCGTCGGTGTAGATGTTGCCCTGGGTGTAGTCGGCGCGTATGCTCGGGCAGGCGCCTATACTGCCGTCGATGAGCACCGAAGCCACACTGACTCCGGCGTCGCAGTGGAAGAAGAAGCGGCGCACTTTGCCCTCGTAGGCGCCCATGAAGCCCTCGCAGCAGAACGAAGCGTCGATGCGGCCTTCGCGGCGTGTCTCCACAATGAAGTCCATGAGCCGGCGTATCTCGTCGGAATTGAGGTCGAACTCCTCGTACTGCTTGGCTCGGCCCGACGGAAAGATGGTGAACAGGCGCCACGCCTTGACACCCGAGTCAATCAGCTGGTCTCTGATGGCCGGCAGCTCCGGCAGAGAGCGGCGGTTCACACAGGTCACCACGTCGAAATTGACATCGCCTGACTGCGCCACCATGCGGATGGCGTCGGAAGCGCGACGGTAGGACATGGGATTGCCGCGCATCCAGTTGTGCGACTCGCTGCCGCCGTCCAGGCTAATGGTCATGCCGTAGATGCCGGCCCGCCGGAGCGAGTCGAAGCGCTCGGGCGTGAGCAGCAGTCCGTTGGTAACTATGCCCCAGGGAATTTCGCGGCGATACAGCTGCAGGCCCACTTCCTCCAGGTCTGAGCGCACAGTGGGTTCGCCGCCGGTGATGACAACATTGAGCCTGTGCCGGTCCTCGAGCGAGAGGTGGCCGATGATGGAGTCGATGACGCGGAGGAAATCGGCCGCCGGCATGTCGGGATGCAGGGCCGAGGTCTTGCAGTCGCTGCCACAATGGCGGCAACGGAGGTTGCAGCGGTGCGTGCACTCCCAGAAGAGGGTGCGCAGCTGGTGGCGCGCCACACGGTCATGGCGCACCTTTCTGTCGAGCTCAAGCGCCAGACGCTGCCTGAGCGACAGATGTCTTATGTCCGAGCTTGCCAATTACTTTTCTTTGAGCTTGATGTCAACGGTTGACTCAGCCTTGTATTCTCCGAAGGAGTTGCCCCCCGGAACAGAATTGTATTTCAGGAAAACTTGTGCTGAATCTGTCGCCAAAGATGTTTCTTTTTCCGGTCTGGCCACCACAGTTATGCGTTGCACACTGAAGTTTCCGCTTTTCACTGAGTAGGCTCCGTTAGCGTCCGTGGTATCTTTCTTTGACTCAAGTAAATGATTGCCTCTTCTGTTATAGCCCTTAACTTCAACCTCTACGTTCTCCAGAGGCCTGTTGTCCACATCAGTTACCATGCCGTTCACCTGATACTGGCCTGTCGGACTGCCGTACATCAAGGGAACGTTTTCGTCGCCGCAGGAGGTGAAACCTAACAGTGCCAGGCCAACGCTGCATGCCTTGGCCAAAAACGACGAGACTCTGATTTTTGCTTTTTTCATAACTTTGGGATTAGATGGTGCGCAAATGTACGAAAATTTTCAGGGGGGGGGGGCAAATTTTTCGACATGTTTTTTCAAAAAAACTTCCAAAACGGCAAATCTTTGGGTATCAGCCGCTTCGGAAGTTATGGTTTCAATGAGCCAGCCGCGGGTCAGCGGTCGGCTATGGTGTAGATGGCGCGGGCCTCTTCGGCGCGGAGGGGGTAGTAGCCACCGAAGGGCACTCCCTTGTTTTCACACACTTTGGTGACGAGAGTGTCAATGTCGGCCTCGGCGATGCCTAATTCCTTGAGGGTTACTGGCATGTCGATTGATTTGTAGAAGGCGCGGAGGCGGGCCACGCCCTCGAGAGCGTCGGCGCGGAGGTCGCCGGAGGCGGGCACATCGAAGATGCGGTGGGCCATCTGGGCCACTTTGGCGGGCTTATGGTCGGCCATAAACTCCATCCAGGCGCTGTTGATCACTGCCAGGCCGGCGCCGTGGGTCACGCCATAGAGGGCGCTGAGCTCGTGCTCGAGGCCATGCGACGCCCAGTCCTCGGCACGGCCGCAACCGCACACACCGTTGTGGGCAAGAGTTCCGGCCCACATTATGTTGGCACGGGCCTCATAGTCGCAGGGGTCGGCCATGACGCGCGGAGCCTCGGTCATGATGGCACGGATTATGCCTTCCGACACACGGTCGGTGGTCTCCACGTCGGCTGTGGGCGAATAGTAGCGCTCGAAAATGTGCGCCATCATGTCCACTATTCCGGCCGCCGACTGGTAAGGCGGCAGGGTGAAGGTGAGCTCGGGATTGAGCAGGGCGAACTTGGGACGCAGCCAGTAGTCGGTGCGCAGGCTTATCTTGCGCAAGCCGTCGAGCTTGGTGATGACCGAATTGCCCGAGCCTTCGCTGCCGGCGGCGGGGATGGTGAGCACCACGCCCACAGGCAGTGCGTTCTGAATCACAGCCTTGCCGGCCCAGAAGTCCCAGAAATCGCCGTCGTACACGGCACCGGCGGCCACAGCCTTGGCCGAGTCTATTACTGAACCGCCTCCCACGGCTATCACGCCGTCAATGTCGTTGCGGCGCACCATTTCGATGCCCTCGTACACGCGGTCGTCGGTGGGGTTAGGCTGTATGCCTCCCTGCTCGAACACGGTGATGCCCGAATCGGCGAGCGACTCCTTGACACGGGCCAGCAGGCCGCTACGCACTGCCGAGCCGCCGCCATACACCAGCAGCACGCGCGTCATGCCTTCATTAGATGCCTCGCGGCCCACGTTGTTCTCCGCCCCACGGCCGAAGTTGTAACGGGTTGGGGCCCAGTAAGTGAAGTTGTTCATATATATGTATGTTTTTAAATATTTTGCGGATCAGTGGCTGCACGTGCGGCATCAAGTGCTCGGGCAAGGCCGTCGAGCTGTGAAGGATCGATGGCCGCCGAAAGCGAGAAACGCAGGCGCTCGGTGCCCGGCGGCACAGTGGGAGTGCGGATGGGGAGCACCTTGAAGCCGTCGGCGCGAAGATGCTCCGACAGCAGCACTGTGCGCCTCGCATCGCCCACTATATACGGCTGGATGTGGCTTGCCTCGGAGGTACCGAGGATGGCCGACAGGCGGTCTGCCAGCCGCTTCAGGGCCTCGCGCTCGCCGTCCATGGTCAGCGACTGGCGCATAACGTGCTCGGTCCATCGGGCGGTGAGGGGAGGAAGCGCAGTGGAGAATATGAGGCTGCGACAGCGGTTCACCATGAAGCTGCGCATGGTCTCCGTCATCACGGCGAACGCGCCCATCGATGCGAGGGCCTTGCCGAAAGTGCCCACCATAATGTCGACGTCGAGACCCGGGGTGAGGCCCAGGCCGCGCTCGCCGCACACGCCCACGGCATGCGCCTCGTCCACGTAGAGCATGGCGTTGGGGTGCAGCCGTTTGGCCTCCACGAGTTCGGCAATCGGGGCCGTGTCGCCGTCCATGGAGTAGACAGATTCGGCCACTATCACCAGACGCTCGTAGTCGCGGCCATAGCGCTCGATGAGAGCGCGCAGGTGGTCGGTGTCGTTGTGGCGGAAGCGCTTGAAGTCGCTTCCTGACAGCTTCAGGCCGTCAATAATCGAGGCATGCACCAGTTTGTCGGCAATGAAGAGCGTGTCCTTGCCTCCGAGGGCCGCAATCATGCCGGTGTTGGCATGATAACCGCTGTTGAAGAGCAGGGCCGGACGTCCGTAAACCTCCTGCAGGAAGTGCTCCAGGCTCTGATAGTCGTCCTGGAGGCCGCAGAGCAGGCGCGACGCCGACGACGACGGCAGGAAATTCTCCACCGTGAGGCCGCGCATGAAGTCGCGACGCAAGTCCGTGTCGACAGCGAGACCGAGATAGTCGTTCGACGACAGGTCCACCACCCCGGCGGCCGATTCAGCAGCCGGAATGTGTCGGAAATTGCCGCTCGCGGACAATTGCGACAATGTATCCTCTATTCTTTTCACGTCAGTTTCTTCACTATTTCGATCATGGCGCCGGTTAGGTGCTCGAGCTGCTGGTCGGTGATTACGTACGGAGGCATGATGTAGACATTACGGCCAAAGGGACGTATCCACACGCCATGGCGCACACACTCCTTCTGGAATTCGCCCACGTCCACCGGATTCTTCATCTCAATCACACCGATGGAGCCGATGGAGCGCACGTCGGCCACATTCGGCAGCTCGCGGGCGGGTTCTATGAGACGCGCTATCTTGCTGTGGAGCTGCGCCACATGCGCCTCCATGTCTTGCTCGGCGAGCAGGCGAAGCGAGGCGAGCGACACGGCGCAGGCCAGGGGATTGGCCATGAATGTGGGGCCATGCATGAGCACTCCGGCCTCGCCGCGCGATATGGTGTCGGCCACCTCGCGGGTGGTGAGCACGGCGCTCATGGTCATATAGCCGCCGGTGAGGCCCTTGCCCACCGTCATGATGTCAGGCTGAACGCCGGCGTGCTCCGATGCGAAGGCGCGGCCGGTGCGGTAGAAGCCGGTGGCAATCTCGTCAAAGATGAGGAGGAGGCCGTACTCGTCGCATAGCTTGCGCGCCTGGCGCAGATATTCGGGATGGTAGAACCACATGCCGCCGGCACCCTGTACTATGGGTTCGAGGATGACAGCGGCCAGCTCGTCGGCGTGCTCGGCTACAACCTTGCGCAGCGGCTCGATGTCGGCGGGGTCCCATTCGCCGTCGAAACGGCTGTGGGGCGAGGGCACGAAGAAGCGGATGGGCAGGGCCGACCCGAAGGCTCCATGCATGCCGGTTACGGGGTCGCAGACGCTCATGGCGTTCCAGGTGTCGCCGTGGTATCCGCGGCGTATGGTCACAAAGTTGGTCTTGGTGTGCGAGCCGCTCTTGGCTATGGCATACTGCACTGCCATTTTCATGGCCACTTCGATGGCCACGCTGCCTGAGTCGGCATAGAAAATATTGTGCATGTTCTTCGGCGCCATCTCCAGGAGCATCTTGCCCAGGTCTATGGCGGGCCGGTGGGTGAATCCGCCGAACATCACATGGCTCATGCTGTCAATCTGCGCCTTGGCCGCGGCATTGAGCGCGGGGTGGTTGTAGCCATGGATGGTGCACCACCACGACGACATGCCGTCAATCAGTTCGGTGCCGTCCTCCAGGGTGATCACGGCGCCATGGGCGCTGCGCACTTTGTAGCACGGCAGGGGATTGATGGTGGAGGTGTAAGGATGCCACAGGTGTTCGCGGTCCCAGCTGTCGCTGAGCGCCGTCAGGTCTCTTTCTTTTTCCATAAAATATGCGAATTAGAACAGGTAGCCGACTTTGAACGTTAGGTTCAAGGTCTTGGCTTTCACGTCGAGCACGCCCATGTTGCGCGCCAGCTCTGTGGCGCCCACATTGAACACAGCGTCGACCGTATAGTGTTTATAGGCCACTATGCCGGTTGCCAGTCGGAAACCGAAATCGAAGCTCTCGAAGCCGTTGATCACGGGCGCTTCGTCCTTGTAGTATTTGTGTTCGAGCATCGTCTCGGTGACCTGGCTCTGGCCAAGCGAGTTGGTGGAGGAGGTGGCGACGCGAGTGTCGGAGTGGCCGCCGGTGCCGAACGACACGTAGACGCCCACATCGTTGCGCCACATCACCTTTGAGCCCAGATTGAAGCGGAACTGGAGGTAGGCCGGCAGTTCCACGTTGTAATAGCGGTTGCGGTTGTAGAGCGATGAGAGGGTGCCCTGCTCGCGGTCGAGCATGGTCATGGTCCAGTAGTAATTGTTGACGGTGAAGTCGAAACCGGTGCCGATTGCGAAGAAGTTGCGTACGGGGATGGTGGCGGTAAGGCCCACATCAAAGCGGTTGCCGGGGGTGAGGATGAAGTCGGATACGGAGGGCACGCACTGGCTGTAGTTCTGCCTGATGGTGGAGATGCCTTCGCCAACGTGGACGCCCACATATATGAACTTATCGGTGCGGCTCGTGTCAAAGAACGGCGCTGCCGACTGTGCCGCGGCCGGTGCGATGGCGGCCATGACGGCGACCGCTGCCATGAGCGCATGCTTGAGGGTGTTGCGTATGTCCATATATGGTATGTGCTAAATGGGATGTGTGTGATGAAATGACAGCGGTCAGTGGGATGGTCACATGCGGCGCGAGGAGCGCTCGTTGTAGCCGGCGGCGTCGGCAAGGCGCGGCGAGTCGGCATTGTTGTCCTTGGCGGAGAGCTGTCTGCTGCTGGCACTGTGGTGGCCACCGTAGTCGGCCATGGCGTCCTGGGCTATCTGGTCGCTGATGTCAACCTTCTTGGGCTGCACGGGGTTGGAGATTTTCACCTTTATCTGGTCGAATCCCTTGCCGTAGACGCCGTTGCAGTTGGCCTGCGTCACCATGGCCTCGGGGTCGATGCTCTTGATGATGCGGAAAATGGTCACGGACTCGAGTTTGCGGCACATCACCACCAGCATCTTGACCGGACGCTTGCTGTACCAGCCCATGCCTTCGAGCACGGTGCAGCCGCGGTTGGCGTCGTTGTTGATGGCAGTGGCTATTTCCTGCCAGTGCGACGAGAAGATGGTGAACTGCACAGCCTGTCGGTTGGTGTTGATGATCATGTCGGCCATATAGGAGCACATGAACAGCACCACAAGGCCGTATACCACCTTGTCAATCTGATGGAAAAGAAGGAACGACGACGATATGATGGTCATATCCACAAACAGCATGGTGCGCCCCACGGTCACGTTGGTGTACTTGGAGACGCACGCCGAGATGATGTCGGTGCCGCCCGACGAACCATTGTGGACAAAGGTGGTGCCAATGCCGATGCCGCACAGCGCGCCGCCAATCACCACATTCATAAACGCCTCGCCCTGAATGAGTCCTCCCTGGAATATGGGCTGGAACACGCCTATCCAGAACGATATCATCACGGCGCCGAAAATGGTGCCCATGACGAACTGCTTGCCCACCACCTTGTAGGCGATGGCAAGAAGAATGAGGTTGAGCACCAACTGCGTGATGGCAACCGGCAGGCCGAGAGTGAAGTAACCAATGGTGCTGACACCGGCCAGACCGCCTATCACCACCTTCTGCGGAAGGATGAAGGCACAGAAACCGAATGCGTAAAGCGCCACCGCAAGGTTGATGAAGAAATAGTCCTTGCCGGTACGCCAAATCTTATCGCGTGAAATTTTCATTTAGGTATTAAAAAAGTTCTTGCAAATTTACGCATTAATTCGAGATTTAATGGAGCCTGCTCGAAAGTTTTTTGTAATTTTGAAAAAAATTAGACGCACCCCCAACCAGCAAACACAGGTAACAATGCATACACCCAAAGCATTACACATTTTGGCCGTGGTTGCGGCAGCCATGCTCACAGCATGCACCGGCTCGCACCGCCGGCCCACCCTGGCCGTGAGCGTGGAGCCGCAGCGCGCTTTGCTCCAGGAGATAGTCGGAGACAAATACCAGGTGGTGACCCTGCTCTCGAACGGCGCCAACCCCGAGACCTTCGATCCCACCATCAAAACCCGCACCGACGTGGACAACGCCGACATATATTTCACCACCGGCTTTCTGCCCTTCGAGAAGGGTATAGCCGAGACGCTCAACCCCGAGGTGAAGGTGGCCGACACTTCGGCCGGAATCACCCCTATCTACGGCACACACTCGCACCACCATGACGGCGAGGCCGCCGAGCACCTTCACGACAGCAACGAGGCCGACCCGCACACCTGGGCATCGGTCAGAAACGCACGCACCATCGCCGCCAACATGGCACGCGAGGTGATGGCCGTGGATCCCGCCAACGCCGAGTTCTACCGCGCCAACCTCGCCCGGCTCACCTCCAGGCTCGACTCGCTCGACGCCGCAATCACAGCCAAGATGGCCTCGGCGGCGAGCCGTGCTTTCGCCGTGTGGCATCCGTCGCTCAGCTACTTCGCGCGCGACTACGGCTTGCAGCAGCTGTCCGTTGGTTTCGAGAACAAAGAAGTGTCGCCCAGACAGATGGCCCGCGTAACCGATGAAGCCCGCGAGCACGGCGTCAGGGTGTTCTTCTTCCAGGCCGACTATGACTCACGCCAGGCCGCCACGCTCAACAAGGCCATGGGCACCCGCATGGTCACCATCAATCCGCTTGCCTACGACTGGGAAGCCGAACTCACCAAGGTGGCCGACGAACTGACAAAGTAACAGGAAATGACACAGGAAACGGAACACGGCCACATCCACACCCCGGACTGCCTCGAACACCCGCACCATGAGCACCGCCCCACGGGCCGCCTGCTGCTGGAGCTGAAGGATGTGTGTGTGGGCTGGGACGGACGCAATGTGCTCAGCAACATCAACCTGAGCGTGCACCAGGGCGATTTCATTGCCATCACAGGCCCCAACGGCGGCGGCAAAACCACGCTACTGCGCGTGATGCTGGGACTGATCAAGCCCATGAGCGGACAGGTGGTGCGCCACATGCAGGGGATGCGCGTGGGCTATCTGCCTCAAAAAAACATGATTGACTCCCACTTCCCCATCACCGTGCGCGAGGTGATACAGTCAGGGCTGTTGGGATGCAAGAGGCTGACGTCGGCCGAGAAAACCGAAGCCTATGACCGCGCCATTGAGCGCGTGGGACTGCAGGAGCATGCCGACCGCCCCATCGGTCTGCTGTCAGGCGGCCAGCTTCAGCGCGCACTGCTGGCGCGAGCCATAATCTCGCACCCGGGGGTGCTGGTGCTCGACGAGCCGCTGAGCTACATTGACCAGCGATTCGAGCAGCAACTCTACAAACTGATCGAGGAGATATCGAAGGACACCACAATTGCCTTGGTGTCGCACCAGATGTCGACCATCGCCGGGATGGCCAACCGCCACTTCATTGTGGACCATACCCTGCACGAGTGCCCGGCCCACCGCCACTTTATTTATTCTGACTGTCGCTAAGCGCCTTACTTCCGCTTGCTGAGGAAGTAGCGGTACTGGCCCTTGTTCTCTGTCTCACGGCCGTAGTTGATGGCGTGGTTGGGGCAGAGATGGTAGCAACGCATGCACAGGGCGCAGTTGGGGCCCCAGGTGGGACGCATTCCGGTGTCGGGGACTATGTTCTCCAGCGGGCAGCTGCGCATGCACAGGCCGCAGGCATTGCAGCGTTCGGCATCGACCTCGAATTTGCGGGCCGACATGCAGAAACGGTCGAAGTAAGGGCGTATAATGTTGGTTTTGATCCACGGGTGGCGCCCCTCCACCACCTCGTCGGCGCACGGCAGGCCCTTGGCAATGGCGTCAGCAATGGCCTTGACTCGCGGCGCGGCGGCCTCAATCTTTCTTTTGGCAAGCTCTTCAGGGTCAGTGTCGAATCCTTTCATATTCACATAGGTGTTGGGCATCTGCACCGAAAAACAGGCACCGCTCTTGAGGCGCACTTCGTTCATCAGCGAGCCCCATTCGGCGGCGATGAGTCCGCAGTCGTCGCCACAGGTGGTCACCATCCACACCACGGCGTCGGCCGGAAAATGGATGCGTGCCTTCTTGATGAGGCGTTTAACCACGGGGGGAATGCCCCACGAGTAGGTGGGGAACATGAAGATGATACGGGAGTCGGCCGACTGTATGTCGGCGTGGGCAGGCTGGCGCAACATTGCCGATGTCATTTCCACCGGTGTCTCGCCGAGGTGCTTGCCCAGCAGCTCGGCGCAATAGCGCGTGTTTCCTGTACCCGAAAAGTATAAAAGCATATATAGGTAAGTGTCTTATATTCTATTATATCTATTATAGATGAGTCCGGCTGACTTCGGCGCCAACGGCGCCGTGGTCAGGGAATCCACTTATCTGATGGTGACCTGCGTGGCGCCATAGCCGTACTGGGCAAACGATGCGTCCTGCACGTCGCAGTTTTTGTAGCGGTGTTTGAGCTCCTTGCCCAGGGCCTGGCGCAGCACGCCTTCGCCCTTGCCGTGGATGAAAATTATTTTCTGGCCGCGGTTTTTGAGATTCTCGTCCATCACCTCGCGGAACTTGTCAATCTGATAGTTGAGAATGGCCGAAGACGAAAGGCCGTGGGTGTTGTCGATGAGTGCGTCGATGTGCAGATCCACCTCTATGGGCTCGCCGGGAGCGGCTTTGGGCTTGCTCACTTTAGGTGTGGCCGGGCGCATGTCGCGGCGTGCCTTCTGCATCATGCCTTTGCGGAGCTGCTCCTGGGTGAGGACCACGGGCTTTTCAGGCGCAACCACGGGGGTGTCGACTACGGGTTTGCCGTCGCGCACTATGTCGAAGGCTATGGCCGGGGCGTCGAAGTACTCGCTGCGTTTGAAGCAGTGGAACTTGAAGAACTTTGTGGTGTCGGCCTTGACTTCCACGTCGATGGCAGCCTGTTTTTTGAATGCTTTGTCTTTCTTGAAGGCGAATGCCTGGATGAGCATACGGTCCATGAGGGCCACGTCGCCGGGCTCGAACTCGCCGACTGACACCTGGATGTTGGGCTCCACGGTGCCGGCATAGCGCAGGGTCCACTCGCCGGCGGGGTCGTCGTCGGAGCGTGTGGAGAAGGTGAAGCATACATAGTAGTTGGAATCGTTGACGAGGGAGCACTCGTAGGTGGTGTTTGACAGGTGCTGCACATCGGCGGCCTCGAAGCCGAGGACCATGTTGAGCACATCGCCATAGCCGGTTTCGGTGGTGTCGAGGCGCTCCTCAGGCTGCACGTTCACGGGTGCGGGTGCTGTCGCGGCCTTGGGGGCTGCTTTGGGTGCACTGCCGGGAGCGGTCTTGGGAGCGGCTTTCACTGTGTCGAGCGGAGCCTTGGGTTTGGGCTGTGCCGCAGCCACCTGTTCGGCGGTCTGCACCACCACGCATTCGCGCAACAGGACTGGATTTTCAAATCCGTCCTCGTCCTCCACGTATGCCATGCTGTCCTTGATGCGGACCACTTTGCCGCCGCCCACGTCGTTTAGAAATCGTACTATGTCGCCTATCTTAGCCATTGCTGTAGTTTGGTAATTATGTTTGGTGTGTTCCTGACACTGCCGCAGTGCAAACCTACGGGACTGATTTCAGGAGCCAGAATGTATGAACAGCGCCCGCTTGTGGGCGGGCGCTGGTGTAAGTTGTTGTCAATCTACTATTTGACGCGCAGTTTCTGGCCCGGACGGATTTTAGCGGACGATTTGAGTCCGTTCAGGCGGCAAAGCTTGGCCACGGTGGTGTGGTTGCGTGCGGCGATTCGGCTGAGCGAGTCGCCTTTCTTCACCTTGACGGATTTGGAACCGCGCGAGGAGCTCTTGTAGCCGGCGTTGTACTGCTGGGCCTGACGGTTGGCGTAGTACGACTTGGCGTACTCGGCGTTTGCCTCGGGCGAGTAGTTACGTGCCTGGGTGTATGTGCGTTTGTCGAAAGTATATTGGTCAGTGTGGGTTGTCTGGTTGGCGAAGTCGAAGATGGCCGCGGGGTTGATGGCATAGCCCATGTAGCGTGTCTCGAAGTGGAGGTGCGGGCCGGTGGAGCGACCGGTGTTGCCGCCGAGGGCTATGGGGTCGCCGGCCTTGACGTAGGTGTCGGGCTCCACGAGGAAGCGGGACAGGTGGCCGTAAACAGTCTCAAGGTCATTGGTGTGGCGCACCACCATGTACTTGCCGTAACCGCGGGCTTCGTACTTTGAGAGGCGCACACGGCCGTCGAAAGCTGCGCGAACGGTGTCGCCGATGTTGAGCTTCAGGTCCACGCCTTTGTGCTGGCGGCGGAAACGGCGGCGATAGCCGTAGGGCGAGGTCACGTAACCGGGCACGGGCATGTGGAATTTGTCCAGGCCTTTGATGACCACGGACTGGGGCACTTTCATGCCTGCATAGCAGTTCACCATGTTGGAGGACCATCCTTCTTCGTAGATGTCGCCTTCGGGCTCCTCTTCCTCGGAGTAGTTGAGGTAGTCGATTGTGGGGTCGATGGAGATGGAATGGCCCACATTGGCCTGGTCGGCGAGGAGACGTTCGGACTGAGCGGTGTGCTGGCCCGGAAGACGGTAGTTCTGCGCCACTGCCGGCACGGCGGCGATGGCTAATGCGATGGCTGAAACTATGTAGGATATTCGAGAGAGAATCATGCTGTTTGTATGGGGTGCGTCGAGAATGCTGCGGCGTCACCGCTTGAGGGGATTGGTTTTGTGGTTTGAAATTAAGGGTTGAGCGGCAAGTGTACAGTGAGAATTTAGCCGCCGGGGGATAATGATGTGGGAGAGAGTGACAATGGTCGGTTCGCAGGTGGGCTCGTGGCCGGAAGAGGGCTCCGGCCTGAAGCCGGAGGATTGGGGTCGGGCTTCGGGGTCAGTCACGCTCGTCGGGAGCGTAAGTGGCGGCGAAAGTGATGGGTTCGTAGTCGAAAATCTCGTCGGGGGCGAAGAAACGCTTCACTTCAATCTCAGCGTTCTCGGGCGAGTCGCTGGCGTGGACAATGTTCTCCTGGCCGCTCATGCCGAAGTCGCCGCGGATGGTGCCCGGGAGGGCCTTGCGGCTGTTGGTGGCGCCTATCATCTGGCGCACCACTTCCACTACGTCCTTGCCTTTGAGACACATGACAATCACCGGAGTTGCCTGCATCGACTTCACCAGCGATGGGAAGAAGGGGCGGTCAACGAGGTGGGCGTAGTGCTCGCGGAGGATTTCGTCAGAAAGCGTCATCATCTTGATGCCCGCAATCACAAGGCCTTTCTTCTGAAATCGGTCAATGACTTCGCCGACGAGGCCGCGCTGAACGGTTGAGGGCTTGAGAATGATGAGGGTATTCTGCATAAGGGATTCGGTTTTAGATATTTTCACAATTGAACCAAGTTCACCTCAAATTTACAAATTTTCGGCGAGATATCCCAATTTTCGTCGTCTTAAAAAACTGTAACTTTTGATTACAGGCCAAAATGGGCAAGAATTGTAGTCTGACAATCAAGCGATTATCCAAAAACATGTTTTACAACATATTTTGAACAAACAGCGCTGAAGGCCTCAGCTTTGGGGAATCCACAGTTCCCATGCTTGTTAATTATTCATAACAAAAAGGGACACACACATGCGTGTGTAATATTAATGTGCGCCCCCGCGATTGACTGCAGGTCCCGTCCTGGCCGGCAGGCACGCGCCCAACAGCCGCCTTCTTGGACCATGGACACGGTCGGGGACAGCCGTCGTCCTGGACAGCTGACACGCCGGCAACAGCCGCCAGACGGGCGCAAAATTTCGCGACAACGCTTGCGGAGTTGCCGAAAGTGTCTTAACTTTGTGCCTCAAACGAACCATCATTCTCACTCACATGGAAAAAGACAAAGAGATTTTCGACATCATCGAACGTGAGCACCAACGCCAGAAGAAAGGTATTGAGCTGATTGCCAGCGAGAACTTCGTGTCGGACGAAGTGATGCAGGCCATGGGAAGCTGCCTCACCAACAAATATGCCGAGGGCTACCCCGGCCACCGCTATTACGGCGGCTGCCAGGTGGTTGACGAGGCCGAAGAACTGGCACGCACCCGCATCAAGGAGCTTTTCGGAGCCGAATACGCCAACGTGCAGCCCCACTCGGGAGCACAGGCCAACATGGCCGTGTTCATGGCATGCCTGGAGCCCGGCGACAAGTTCATGGGTCTGAATCTCAGCCACGGCGGCCACCTGAGCCACGGCAGCCCAGTCAACTTCTCGGGCCTGATGTTCCAGGCCCTGGAGTACAATGTCGACGCCGAGACCGGCCTGGTTGATTACGACCAGATGGAGGAAGTGGCACGCCGCGAGCGTCCGAAGCTCATCATCGGCGGCGCCAGCGCCTACAGCCGTGAGTGGGACTACGCCCGCATGCGCCGTCTTGCCGACGAAATCGGCGCCATCTTCATGGTGGACATGGCCCATCCCGCCGGTCTGATCGCTGCCGGCCTGCTGGAGAACCCCGTGAAGCACGCCCACATCGTAACCTCCACCACCCACAAGACCCTCCGCGGTCCGCGCGGCGGCATCATCCTCATGGGCAAGGACTTCGAGAACCCCTGGGGCAAGAAGACACCCAAGGGCGTAACCAAAATGATGTCGCAGCTGCTCGATTCAGCCGTGTTCCCCGGCGTGCAGGGCGGTCCCCTGGAGCATGTGATCGCAGCCAAGGCCGTGGCCTTCGGCGAGGCTCTCAAGCCCGAGTTCAAGGAATACCAGAAGCAGGTCAAGAAAAACGCCGCCGCCCTGGCCCAGGCCCTCATCGACAAGGGCTACAAGATTGTGTCAGGCGGCACCGACAACCACTGCATCCTGGTTGACCTCCGCACCAAGTTCCCCGAACTGACAGGCAAAGAGGCCGAAAAGGTGCTCGTTGACGCCGACATCACCGCCAACAAGAACATGGTGCCCTTCGACAGCCGCTCACCCTTCAAGACCTCGGGCATCCGTCTCGGCACTCCCGCCATCACCACCCGCGGCGTCAAGGAGGACAAAATGGCATACATCGCCGACCTCATCGACGAAGTGCTCTCCAACCCCGAGAACCAGGAGGTTATCGCCGACGTTCGCCGCCGCGTGAACGAGATGATGGCCGAATACCCCATCTTCGCCTGGTGATACCAACCATCACTGCCAACCCCACACCGAACGGCTGCCGCGTCCACATCATAATTGTGGCCGCCGGCAGCGGTTCGCGTTTCGGAGCGGACGTTCCCAAGCAGTACTGCCTGCTGGACGGCCGCCCTGTGCTGATGCACACCATCAACGCCATGCGCCGCGCCGTGCCCGGCGCCGACGTGCGCCTGGTCATCTCAGAGAATATGCACCCGCTGTGGAACGAGCTGTGCAGCGAGCACCGATTCGCCTCGCCGACAGTGGTATACGGCGGCGACACACGCTGGGCATCGGTACGCAACGCCATTGAAAGCCTCCAGGCCGCCGAGGGCGACACCGTGCTCATCCACGACGGCGCGCGTCCGCTGACCGATGAGGGCACGGTGCACCGCGTGATAGAGACAGCCCGCGCCAAAGGCGCCTGTGTGCCCACCGTGCCCGTCACCGACTCGCTCCGCGCCGTGGCCTCGGACGGCACCACCATAGCCGTGGACCGCGCCGCATTCCGCGCCGTGCAGACACCGCAGGGCTTCGAGGCGTCGGCCATAATCCGCGCCTACGCCCTACCCTATTCGCCCGCGTTCACCGACGACGCCTCAGTCTACGAGGCCGACGGCGGCGATGTGGCCATATGCGACGGCGCCACCGACAACATCAAAATCACCAATGCCGGCGACATAGAAGTGGCCGAACTGCTGCTGCGCCGCCGTCAATCAACCGTAGGAGCCGACAAGCGGTGAACACCCTCAGGAACATAGACGTAACCTACGTGAAAGGCGTGGGGCCGGCGCGTGCCAAGCTGCTCGACAAGCAGTTGGGCATACGCACAGCCTACGACCTGGTGCGCCATTTCCCCACCCACTATTCCGACCGCTCAAAAATCTACCTAACCACCGAGCTGGAGGGCGACATGCCCGCCGTGCAGCTGCGCGGCCGCTTTGTGAGCATGACCGTGCAGGGCGAGGGCGCAAAAATGCGTCTGGTGGGACTGTTCTCCGACGGCCACGGCACCATTGAAGTGCTGTGGTTCAGAGGCATTAAGGGGGTAAGCAAAGCCTACCACACCAACACCGAATACATCATCTACGGCAAGCCCACATTCTTCGAGGGCACGCGCCGATGGTCCATGGCGCACCCCGAAGTCGACCCCGCCGGAAGCCCCGGAGCCATGCAGGGACTGCGCGGCTCCTACCCTCTGACCGAGACCCTGCGGAACCGCGGCATCACGTCGCGGCAGCTGCACAGCTGGATCCAAAACCTGCTCGGCAGCCACCGCAACCTGGCGGAGACCCTGCCGACGTCGGTGATGGAACGCCTCCGGCTCATGCCGCTGAACGAAGCACTGGCCACCATCCACAGTCCGCGCGACAACGAGAGCCTGCAGCGGGCCCGTCTGAGGCTCAAATTCGAGGAGCTGTTCTTCATCCAGGTGGACATGCTGCGCACGGCCCGCCGCCGCAAGATGGCCTCGCAGGGAATGGTGTTCAGCCGCGTGGGCAATTTCTTCAACCGTTTCTACAAAGAGTGCCTGCCCTTTGACCTCACCGGAGCGCAGAAACGCGTCATGCGAGAGATACGCGCCGACGTGGGCAGCGGACACCAGATGAACCGCCTGGTGCAGGGCGATGTGGGCAGCGGCAAGACGATAGTGGCGCTGATGAGCATGCTCCTGGCCATGGACAACGGCATGCAGGCCTGCCTGATGGCTCCCACCGAAATCCTTGCCGGTCAGCACTTTGAGAGCCTGCGCGACATGGTTGCGAAGATAGGCGTGAACGTGCGACTGCTCACCGGCTCGACCCGCGCCAAGGAGCGCCGCGAAATCCACTCCGGACTCCTGGACGGCTCCATCCAGATGCTTGTGGGCACACACGCGCTCATCGAGGACACCGTGCAGTTCAAGAACCTGGGCTTGGCGGTGATCGACGAGCAGCATCGCTTCGGCGTGGCCCAGCGCGCCCGCCTGTGGCAGAAGTCGGCGGTGGCCCCGCACGTGCTGGTGATGACAGCCACACCCATACCGCGCACGCTGGCCATGACCGTGTACGGCGACCTCGACGTGTCCGTGATCGACGAACTGCCGCCCGGACGCAAGCCCATCCAGACCGTGCTCCGCTACGAGGAAGACCGCTACAACATGTACCGCGCACTGGGAGCGCAACTGCGCCAGGGACGCCAGGCCTACATCGTCCACCCGCTCATCGAGGAGAACGACAAGCTGGAACTGCGCAGCCTGGAGGAGGGCTACGAAGCCGTTCAGGAAGTGTTCGGAAAATACTACAAGATAGCCTTTGTTCACGGCAAGATGAAGCCCGAGACGAAGGACTACCAGATGGGGCTGTTCGCCTCGGGCGAGGCGCAGATCCTCGTGGCCACGACTGTGATAGAGGTGGGTGTGAACGTGCCCAATGCCACGACAATGATCATAGAGAACGCCGAGCGCTTCGGTCTGAGCCAGCTGCACCAGCTGCGCGGACGTGTTGGCCGCGGCGGCGACCAGAGCTACTGCGTGCTGATGACCAAGCGGAAGATAGCGCGCGAAACGCGTCAGCGCCTGGAGCTTATGACACAGACCACTGACGGATTCGTCATCGCCGAGGCCGACATGCGCATGCGCGGTCCCGGCGACATAGAGGGCACCATGCAGAGCGGCATTGCCTTTGACCTGCGCATAGCCAATCTGGCGCAGGACGGCCAGATCATACAGCTGGCGCGCGACAATGCCGAGATGCTGCTCGACGCCGACCCGGAACTGTCCGCGCCCGAGAACCGCGTGTTCGCCACCACCCTGCGCCTGAACACCAACCGCCAGATGGACTGGAGCCGCATATCCTGAGGCCCCGGCGCCTCAGCGCTTGCCCAGTTCCCAGAATGCCACAGCCGACGCCGCGGCAACGTTGAGCGAGTCCACGCCGTGGTGCATCGGAATTTTCACCACATAGTCGGCCGAATCAATCACGCCGGTATCCAGGCCCTCGCCTTCCGTGCCCATCACTATGGCCAGGCGCGGCTCTGCCTTGAGCCGTGCGTCGTCTATATCCACCGAGTTTTTGCGCAGTGCCATGGCCACGGTTTTGAAGCCATGGTCGGAGAGCGACGACACCGGGCCGTCAAGCCATGTCCACGGCACCAGGAACACCGAGCCCATGGACACGCGCACCGAGCGCCGGTTCAGCGGGTCGCATGCAGTGCGCGTAAGCACCACGCCGTCAATGCCGAGCGCCGCTGCTGAGCGGAAAATGGCGCCGATGTTGGTGGTGTCGGTAACGCCGTCGATCACCACCAGTCGGCGGCTGGCGGCACACAGGTCGGAAAGCGCGGGCAGCTGCGGGCGGCGCATGGCGCAGAGCACACCGCGGGTGAGCGTGTAACCAGTGAGGCGGGCCAGCACCTCGCGGCTGCCTGTGAACACCGGCATATCCTCCGGACAGCGGGCCAGGATGGGCGCGGCGTCGCCCGCAAGGTGGCGCTCCTCGCACAGCAGCGATACCGGCTCCATGCCCGCATCGAGCGCCACGGCTATCACTTTGGGACTCTCGGCGATAAACACCGGGTCGCCGCAGAACTCCGGGCTTCGGAGCTGTGCCTCGGTCAGGGATGAATACACCGCCACGCGCGGATCAGCGCCAAGTTCGGTGATTATGCTCACTTTTTGCTTTATCTCAGCCATTTTTTGTCGATTTATTCTACTTTCAGTGCAAAGTTAGCAACGAATTGAGAATAAATAGCTATTTTTGCGCCACAAACATCACATTTCTACCATGGACCTTCTCACCGAATACCACCTGACCGGACTTGCCGTGGGCCTTGCCACCTTTCTGATCATCGGCATATTCCATCCGTTCGTCATCAAGGGCTACTACTATTTCGGACTCAAGTGCCGATGGTGGTTTGCCGTGTCCGGAGTGGCATTTTGCCTGTTAAGCCTCTGGGTGTCAGACGTCACACTGAGCACACTGTGCGGAGTCACCGCCTTCAGCTGCTTCTGGAGCATCAAGGAGGTCAGCGAGCAGGCCGAGCGCGTGCGCAAGGGCTGGTTCCCCGGCAATCCCCGTCTGGGCCAGCATGCCGACCCAAAGCGCTGACAGTCCACTCATTCAAAAAAGCATCACCAATTTCATCACCAATTTCTAAGACATGCTTATGAAAAAGATTTTCACCCAGCTCATGGCAGTGGGCGCCTCACTTATAGCCCTCACTGCTTAGGCCGAGGCTCAGGAAGCAGTAAAAGCCTCCACCTTCGGCTACGAGAAAGCCACAGTGCAGAAGGCACCGGCCAAGGCCGACGCCCAGGAAACATGGAAAGCGATAGGCAAGGCCACATGGGTCGAAGGCCCCACGGACATCTACTCCGACAGCTTCAAGGGCCTGCGCTCCGTGCTCGACATTGAGGAGAGCGAGACCACACCCGGCCGCTACCGCCTGAAGCCCTACGGTTCACAGTCAGCCATTTCCGACCTGTTCTTCGGCATGTTCGACTGCGAGAACTACTTCTACATCAACGCCCAGGACCCCGACAGCGTGTACTGCGAGGACTTCACAAACGACGCCATCCAGGTGATAGTGTCGCAGCTCGTGCCCCAGAACGGCTGGCAGGGCGTGGCCATCTACGGCACGGTCAAGGACAAGATCATCACCTTCCCCGCCAACTCTTTCGGCTACACCGGCGACATCAACAAGCCCAACGAAGAAAAGAAATGGGTATACTCCAACACCGACGGCGAATTCACAGTGTTCCTGCCCGGCGCCGTTGTTACCGACTATTCATTCCAGGCCGACGTGGAGTCGTGCGCCGTTGACGGTGCAATCACCATCGGCTGCGCGTCAGGCGCCGACATCGCCAAGGTGTGCGTCAAGGCCGTAGAGGGCACAGTCACCCCCAAGGATGCCGACTATGCCGACGCTCTTGCCAACGGCCAGTCAATCGCCACTAAAGGCGAAAGCAAATGGACTGCTCCCAAGGCCGGCAAATACACCCTGATGGTGGTTGCCGCCGATGCCAAGGGCGAGATCAAGTCGCAGGACTACTACGCCGTCTACAGCATCGACGAAGACTCTGACAACTGGACCGCGATCGGCCAGTGCGACTACACCGACGTGTTCCTGACCGCCATCGGCTACACCAATTCGCTGCTTGCCGAGCCGCAGACCTACAAGGTGGACGTGGAGCGCAACAAGACCAACCCCTCGCTGGTGCGCATCGTCGACCCCTATGTCAACCACCCCTATTTCCAGAAGAAATCCACCAAGCTGAAACTGTCGTCGCACGGCCACCATCACTACATCTACCTGGACTACAGCGACCCCGACTTCGTGATGATCCCCGAGTCGCCGATGGGAGCCGACCTGGGCTACGGCATGGTATGCGCCAACAGCCCCGCATCGTGGTACTATCCCGAGCACTCCAAGGAGGAAATCCGCAAGTACTACGGCGTAGCCACCTACAAGGACGGCACCATCACCCTGCCCAACAACGCGCTGTTCACCAGCGAGACCCGTTCGGAGCACAACGCCCTCTACCGCAACGCTTTCGAAGGCAAACTGGTGCTGACATCGGCAGGCGTTGACGGCATCGAGGCCGACGGCACCGAGGCCCCGGCAGAGTACTACAACCTGCAGGGCATCCGCGTGGCCAATCCCCAGGCCGGACAGCTGCTGATCCGCCGCCAGGGTAAAAAGGCCACTAAAGTGGTGATCCGCTGAGCCTGACCCACCATTCCGCACCTCTTAAAGCCATCACCATTCCCGGTGATGGCTTTTCTTTACTCTCAATAGGCGTGGATGTTGCGTGGGTGGCAACTTTTTTGTAATTTTGCAACGTAAAACCCCATCATCGCATGATAGACAAGATCAACACACTCAGGGCCGAAATCGAGGCACTGACAGCCTCCGACGCCCAGCAGGTGGAGGCACTCCGCATAAAATACCTCAGCAAGAAGGGAGCCGTGTCGGCACTCTTCAACGACTTCCGCACCGTTCCCGCCGAAGAGAAGAAGGCAGTGGGTGCGGCCCTCAACGCGCTGAAAAACTTTGCGACAGAGCGCATAAACAGCCTGCGTGAGGCCCTTGAAACGTCCGACACCGTTGATCCGGGCCTTGACCTGACCCGCACCGCCGCCGACGTACACCTGGGCACTCGCCACCCGCTGTCGCTTGTCCGCGAGGAGATTGTCGACATTTTCCGCCGTCTGGGCTTCACCATAGCCGAGGGCCCGGAAATCGAGGACGACTGGCACGTGTTCTCGTCGCTCAACTTCGCCGCCGACCACCCCGCCCGCGACATGCAGGACACCTTCTTCATCCAGCGCACGCCCGACGTGCTGCTGCGCACCCACACGTCGTCGGTGCAGAGCCGCGTGATGGAGAACTCCAAACCGCCCATCCGCATCATCTGCCCGGGCCGCGTGTACCGCAACGAGGCCATCTCGGCACGCGCGCACTGCTTCTTCCACCAGGTCGAGGCCCTGTACGTGGACAAGAACGTGTCATTCGCCGACCTGCGCCAGACCCTCCTCTACTTCGCCCGCGAAATGTTCGGCAACGACACCCAGATACGCCTGCGCCCCAGCTACTTCCCCTTCACCGAACCGTCGGCCGAAATGGACATCAGCTGCGACCTGTGCGGCGGCAAGGGCTGCTCGTTCTGCAAAGGCACCGGATGGGTTGAGATTCTGGGCTGCGGCATGGTTGACCCCAACGTGCTCGAAGCCTGCGGCATAGACTCAAAGGTGTACAGCGGATTCGCTCTGGGCATGGGCATAGAGCGCATCACCAACCTGAAATACCGCGTCAAGGACCTGCGTATGTTCTCCGAGAACGACACACGCTTCCTCGAGGAGTTCACACAGTCACACTAACAAGCCAACAGCCAAGGCCCTGCGCACCCCACCGCGGGGCCTTGCCGCATAAATCCACTCCGATGAAGAAAGCCGACCGATACGCCCGCATCATTGAGCGATTCAAGGAGGAAATGCCTGTGGCCGAGACCGAGCTGCACTATGACAGCCCGTTCCAGCTGCTCGTGGCCGTGATCCTCTCCGCCCAGTGCACGGACAAACGCATCAACATGGTCACCCCCGAGCTCTTCAAGGCATTTCCCACCCCTGCCAAAATGGCCGAGGCCGAGCCGCAGGAGCTCTTTGAGTACATCAAATCGGTGAGCTACCCCAACAACAAGACCAAGGCCCTGATAGGCATGGCCCGCGCACTGGTGGAAAAATTCAACGGCCAGGTGCCCGACAACATCGACGACCTGACATCGCTCCCCGGTGTGGGCCGCAAGACCGCCAACGTGATTCTGTCTGTCATCTACGGCGAGGCCACCATGGCAGTAGATACCCACGTGTTCCGCGTGTCGGAACGCCTGGGACTGACCACCAACAGCCGCACCCCGCTCGCCACCGAGAAGGAGCTCATCAAGCACATCCCCGCCGAAGACGTGCCCCGGGCCCACCACTGGCTCATCCTCCACGGCCGCTATGTGTGCAAGGCGCGCAAGCCCGAGTGCGAGGGCTGCTACCTGAAGGACATCTGCCGCAAGCACGAGCGCGACAACAAAGCCAAAGCCAAGGCTGAAGCCGAAGCAAACAAGAAAACAAACGAAGAAAAATAAAGCCATCCAGTCATAAACACATCCAACCCTCAAAACCAGCCATGAATCTGAACGCAAAATCGCCGATAGTGCAGCTTATGAAGTATGCTGTGGTGGGTGTGATGAACACCATGCTCACGCTGTGCATCATCTTCCTGTGCAAGAGCGTATTCGGAGTGAACGAATACGTGTCGAACGCCCTGGGCTATGTGGCCGGCCTCATCAACTCGTTCCTGTGGAACAGACGGTGGGTGTTCCGCAGCACCGACGGCGGCATGAACCGCCAGGCCGTGAAGTTCTTCCTGGGATTCTGCATCTGCTATGCCGTTCAGTTTGCGGTGGTATGGCTCATGAACCAGTCGTGGTTCGGCGAGACACTCTACACGCTGCCCGGCAGGTGGGTAATATCGGGCTACGGCATCGCCACCCTGGTGGGCAACGTGTGCTATACGCTCTGCAACTTTGTCTACAACCGCCTGGTAACTTTCAAATAAACAATGCATAACACATTACGCATACTCACCGTGCTGCTGGCCTTGGCATCGGCCTTCGGCTCGCAGGCACAGCTTTCGGCCACCTTCAACTGGGCCGATCCCGCATCGCTCACACCGGCCTATTCGGCGCCGACATCGGCGAACCGCTATGGCGAATATGTGAGCATGAAAACTTTCACCGACACCAACAGCGGCACCACAGTATTCATCGACGACAGCGGAGTGGACCAGCAGAGCCAGAAGGCACGTTTCCTTTACGGCTACCTCTCCAACGCCGTGGAGCTGAGGGTGTACCCGCAGTCGCAGATGGTGTTCACCGTCCCCGATGGACAGTATATCAGCAAGATAGAATTCCAGGGACCAAAGGTGGGACAGGAATACCTCGACGAGGAGAACGGCCTGGGATCATGGAACATGGGCACATGGACCACCGGCGAGAAGCATGAGCGCAGCGTCACATTCGACGTGAGTGTGACCATAAACTGCACCGCCACGATAGTCAGCGCCCAGAAAGGGCTGGGAGTCAGCGACATAACCACCGACAGCAGCACCGAGGCCGCCTATTACACCCTCCAGGGCGTTGCCGTGGACCCGCAGGCACTGAATCCTGGCCTCTACATAGTGCGCCGCGGCACCGAGACCGGCAAGGTGCTGGTGCGCTGAATATGTTGGCAGGTAAGAGAAAATTTACTATCTTTGTGGCTGAATTCACAGAGCATGCACCTGTAGTTTAATGGATAGAATTACGGATTCCGGTTCCGTCGGTTGGGGTTCGATTCCCCACAGGTGTACAATCAATATATAAGGTGTGGCTGCCTGAGCTTCAGACAGGCGCACCTTTTGTTATAGTCAACCGAAACACCAACGCCACACAAACACCACACTCCTATGGAAGTACGCATGGAACCGGGGTGGAAAAACGCCCTCAAGGACGAGTTTGAGAAGCCATACTTCAGGCAGCTCACCGACTTTGTGCGCCAGGAGTACGCCTCGACAACGGTATATCCGCCCGCCGGCAGAATCTTCGCCGCCTTCGATGCCTGTCCGTTCGACCGCGTGCGCGTGGTGATCATAGGCCAGGACCCCTACCACGGTCCGGGCCAGGCCAACGGACTGTGTTTCTCGGTGGCTCCCGGCGTGCCGATGCCTCCGTCGCTGGTGAACATAATGCGCGAGGTGCAGACCGACACCGGCGCTCCAGCCCCTGCCGACGGCAACCTGGAGCGATGGGCGCGGCAAGGCGTGCTCCTGCTCAACTCCACCCTGACAGTGCGACAGCACTGCGCCAACTCCCACTCCGGACACGGCTGGGAGCAGTTCACCGATGCCGCCATCAGCGCCCTTTCGGCGCAGCGCAGCGGCGTGGTGTTCCTGCTGTGGGGAAGCTATGCCATCGGCAAGAAAAAACTCATTGACGAGAGCAAGCACCTGGTTCTCACCTCGCCCCACCCTTCGCCGCTGTCGGCCTACCGCGGATTCTTCGGCAACCACCATTTCAGCCGTGCCAACGCCTACCTGCAGCAGCAGGGCCTGGAGCCCATCCAGTGGTAAGCCCCGTCGCACATACGTTTATAACCTTCTCTCCCGTATGCCCAACAGACTTAGAATTCTAACATTAGCCGTAATAACCGCACTGTGCGGCCTTGGCGCCCCGGCCATGACCGAC
Organism: Muribaculaceae bacterium; assembly: GCA_036310635.1. GTDB lineage: Bacteria > Bacteroidota > Bacteroidia > Bacteroidales > Muribaculaceae > CAG-873. Next base: position 34,056 of record JAXJRL010000116.1, read on the forward strand.
ACCGGCAATGCCGTGCTCAGCGAGCGCGTGCGCAGCCTCCAGGTGCGTCCCATCGGTGCCGACCTGGCCATGCCCGGCCCGGCAGTGATGGTGCTCGACGGCCCCGGCGGCATTCAGGTGGACTTTGACCTTATCGACGAGGACCGCCGCTACCTGCGCTACGAACTGCAGCACTGCAACGCCGACTGGCAACCGTCGCAACTGGCTTATATAGAATATCTTGACGGATTCAACGAAGGCACAGTGGAGGACTATGCCTTCTCACAGGCCACCACCGTCCACTATGTGCACTACCGCATCACTCTGCCCAACGACCAGGTGCGCATCACCGCGTCGGGCAACTATCTGCTGCGCGTGTACGACGAGGCTGACGGCCCAGAGCACCCCATGCTTCAGTGCCGGTTCGTGGTCAGCGAACAGACTGCAGCTCTGTCAGGACGCGTCACCTCGCGCACCGATGTGGACTTCAACCGCGAGCACCAGCAGCTCGAGCTACAGGTGAATCTGGACCGCGCACAGGTGCGCGACCCATTCAACGATGTGCAGCTCCGCATTGAGCAGAACGGCCGCACCGACAATGCCGCCGTGCTCACCAAGCCCCTGCGCGCAAGCGGCAAAACGCTGGTCTACGAGCACCTGCCCGCGCTCATATTCCCCGCCGGCAACGAGTACCGCCGTTTTGAGACCGTGTCCGTCACCTATCCCGGCATGGGCGTGATCGAGAACGAGTTCCACGGACCTTACTACCACGCCTTCCTTGAAACGGCCGAATCGCGCATGCCTGAGAGCTATCACCATGACCAGACCCTAAGCGGCGGATACGTGGTGCGTGCCACCAACGCCTCCGACCAGGACACCGAGGCCGACTACATGGTGACCCACTTCACACTAAACTATCCCGAAACTCCAGGCCTCGACTTTTTCATCGACGCCGACTTCACCCACCGCCGTTTCAGCCCCGAAAGCCGCATGGTATTCAACAGAGGCACTGGGCTCTACGAGCTGAACATGCTGCTGAAGCAGGGATCGTACTCCTATCAGATCCTGGCCGTGCCCAAAGGAAAGGACACCGGCCGCACCGACGTGATAGAGGGCAACAAGTACGAGACGCGCAACCTTTACACCGTTTACGTGTACAACCGGCGGCCCGGCGAGCGCTATGACCGTCTGATCGGCGTGTACACACTGCCGGCAATGCCCTGACCCGAAAAAATCCAACCAACCACCTGTAAATGAACACAGAAGAAACTGAAGAAGTAATGCTCCAGATACAAGACACACTGGTATCGCTCGACCTGATAGAGCAATTTTTCTGCTGCGACCTGGACGCCTGTCTGGGACAGTGCTGCATAGAGGGCGACGCCGGAGCGCCCGTGACCGAAGCCGAATGTGAGAGCATACGCCGCGTGCTGCCTCAAGTGTGGAACGACATGCTGCCGGCAGGCCGCGAAGCCGTCAAGGAACAGGGCGTGAGCTATGTGGACGAGGAAGGCGACCTGGTGACAACCATCGTCGACGGCCGCAACTGCGCCTTCACCTGCTATGCTCCCGGCGGCAAATGCATCTGCGCGCTCGAGAAAGCCTTCCGCGAGGGGCGCACCTCCTTCTGCAAGCCGGCATCGTGCCACCTCTATCCCGTGCGCCTGACCGAGTACCCCACGTTCACCGCCGTCAACTACCACCGCTGGAAAATCTGCAAGTCGGCCGAAGTGAACGGACGCCGTCTGGGCCTGCGGGCCTACCAGTTCCTCCGCGAGCCTCTCATTGCGCGCTTCGGCCAGGCCTGGTACGACGAGCTGTGCCTCGCCGCCGACGCTTATCTGGAAGAATACGGCAAATAAGCCGGCTTGCCCGGGTTTTATTTGCCATGTCGGCTTTTTATGCCTACCTTTGCACTTCCCTTAAAACAATTATTCCTATAAAAAAACCTACAAGAACCTCATGAGAAACTTTCTCCTATGCCTTGCAGCGGCCACGGCTTCGGCGGCCCTTGCTGCTGCGCCGAAGACCTCGGTAAACTGGCAGTCCATGGGCAATTCCTACGACGCCGACGGCAAGCCCCAGTACACACAACGCATCACCGTAAAGGGCAACCTTGATTTCCCCCGCATGGGTTTCAACATGTTTGCACGCCGCATGCATACTGTCAACCCGGCTGACACCCTTGTGGAAATTTTCCCCGGTTACTACTACATTGCCTCGCCGCGTCTGAGCAGCGGAGCCGACTCTGTGGTGATCGACATAGTGACCAAAGCACACCTGGTGAACAAGTGCTACGCCCCCGACGGCTTCCACCGCATCAACAGCGACGGAACCACCGAAGGAGTGGCCTACTCGCGCCAGACCATCAGCCGCCCCGAACAGTGGCAGAGCGGCAAACGCGACAAGATGGTGTATGGCAACACCATCTACAAGCAGAACCAGGAGCGCAACACCGGCTGGAAGCCCGGCGTGTACGACGTGGTGCCCCGCTACAAGAAGGTGACGATGCTGCCCGGAACATCGCGCGTCAAGGACCCGGTGTTCGTCAACATCAATCCCGAAAATCCTGAGTACTACAAGATTACCGTCCGCAACGACTCGCTCATCGTGGCCTGCCGCCCCGACAAGCAGTGGGCTGCCATGTATCCCTTCGCCGCCAAGGTGCTGATGCCCAACGAGGGCAAGCCCCTGCCCAATGTGGAGATCGAGAACTGGCCCGACATGGCTTGGCGCGGTCAGCACATCGACATTTCGCGCAACTATCAGACTCCCGACGCCATGAAGACCGTGCTGGAGATCATGGCCGCCAACCACCTGAACAAGCTCCACTTCCACTTTTCCGACGACGAGGCCTGGCGCCTCGAAATCCCCGGCATGCCCGAACTGACCGAGCTGGCTTCGCGCCGCGGCTACTCAACCGACGGCGAGAAAGAGTATCTCTACCAGATTTTTGCCGGCGACGGCAACCCCAACACCATGACCGGCACCGCCAACGGCTACTGGACCCGCGACGAGTTCATCGAATTCATCCGCCAGGCGCACTTCCTCGGCATCGACGTGCTCCCCGAAATCGAGTCGCCGGGCCATGCCCGTGCCGCCATCAAGGCCATGGAGAGCCGCCACCGCCGCGGCGACGACCGATACCGCCTGATCCACGACGGCGACACCTCCAAATACACCTCCGCGCAGTCCTACCACGACAATGTGATGAACCCCGCGCTGCCCGGTCCCTATGAGTTCATGGGCAAGGTGTTTGACGAAATCATAGCCATGTACAACGAAGCCGGCGTGCCCCTGCTGGGCATACACATCGGCGGCGACGAAGTGCCCCGCGGCTCTTGGAACGGCTCATCGGTCACCAAGGAGTTCATGGAAAAGCACGGCATGAAGACCGAAAAAGAGGTGCATGCCTACTTTGTGAGCCAGCTGTCAGACATGCTCAAGAAGCGCGGTGTGCCCATGTACGGATGGGAGGAAGTGGCTGTGGGCCACGGCCATGACTTCAACGCCAAGGTGGCTCCTACAGTGGGCGGCGTGCACTGCTGGCACGACACTCCCGATGCTGCTGTCCGCGCCATCTCCGAGGGCTTCCCTGTGATTCTGAGCAACGTGAACCGCTTCTACCTCGACATGTCCTACAGCCCGCACCCCGAAGAGCAGGGCCTCACCTGGGGCGGCTATGTTGACGAGTTCGACGCCCTCCACGGCTATCCGAGCGAAATGTGCCCTGTGAACCTCGACAGCGTTCCCGGCAAGCTGGTGGGCGTGCAGGGTCAGATTTGGTCCGAGACCATCCGCAACCCGCAGCAGCTCTACTTCATGCTTCTGCCCAAAGTGCTCGGCCTTTCTGAGCGCGGATGGAACAACAAGCCCACATGGACCGACGCTGAATTCAATGCCATCATCGGCGAGAAGGAACTGCCCACCTACAAACGCGACGGCACACGCCTGTCAGTGCACATGCGCCAGCCCGGTATCACCGTGGAGAACGGCATGGTGCTGATGAACGCCCCCTACAGCGGCGGCGAGATTCGCTACACCACCGACGGCACAGAGCCCAATGCCGACTCCAAGCTCTACACCGCGCCCTTCAAACACGTTAAGGGTCAGGATGTTCGCGCACGCTACTATCGCAACGGCACCGAATCCGTCACCACCTTCATCAGCCCCGATCAGAAGTAATCACAACACCCCATAACACAGGCCGGAAACGCAAGGCTGCACTCAGCCGCACGTTTCCGGCCTTTTTAATGGCATTTTTAGCACTTGCAATGAGCTAAAACGGCCGAAAAACCGTATCTTTGCAGCCGTGAAAACCAATTTCAGGTTAACGGCAGAGGCATGCAGCCGGCTTGGAGCCATGGCTGTGTGTATTTTGGTGTTGTGTCTTGCGGGATGCAGCCCCGTGAAGCATGTGCCTGACGGTGAACTGCTGCTTGACAAGGTAACCATCAAGGTCCATCCCGATTCGGCCGACATGAACGGCCCCATCGAGGAGGTGGAGCTCTACAACTTCCTGCGCCAGCAGCCAAACCACAAGGTGCTGGGATTCGCCAAACTGCAGCTTGCCACCTACTCGCTCTCCGGACGCGACTCCACCAAGTGGTACAACCGCTGGCTCCGCCGCCTGGGCCAGCCGCCCGTCATCTTCGACGAAGATCTGACCGTGCTGTCGCAACGCCAGCTGCGCCAGGCGCTGATCAACCGCGGATATATGGACGCAACGGTGGAGGTGGACAGCGTGGTCAACACACCCGGCAAACGCATAGCCCTCACATACAACATTGAGCCCGGACTGCCTCACATCATCGACACCGTGCGCTACGAAATCCAGGACCCGGAGATTGCCCGCATCCTCGAGGAGGACACCACATGGCGCAATATCGGCGCCGGCGACCTCTTTGACCGCAACCGCCTCGATGCCGAGCGCGGCAACATCACTCAGCTGCTGCGCCGCAACGGCTACTATGCCTTCAACCGCGAATACATCACATTCGAGGCCGATACAGCCGCTTTCTCAAAGCTCCTGGGCCTGACGATGCACATACAGCCGCCGCGTCAGAGCGCCCCTGACCAGCATCCCGTCGACACGCTGGCACCCCTGCAGCACACCACTTACGCCGTGCGCCATGTGTACTTCGTCACCGACTACAACGCAGCCGAATCGGGCAACTCGCTCCGGTTCACCAACCGCGACTCCGTGGACTACCGCGGCATAACGGTGCTCTACGGCGACGACCGCTACATCAAGCCCGACATCCTTTATGAAAAGTGCCTCATCCGTCCCGGAGAGACATACAATGCCGACGACGTGGAGCGCACATACGAGAACCTGTCGCAGCTGGGCATCCTCAAGTTCATCAACATAGAGATGCAGCCTGTGGCCTATCTCGACGGCCGCGAGTGGCTCGACGTGTATGTGCTGCTGTCACGCAACAAGAAACAGTCCATAGCCATCGACGTGGAAGGCACCAACTCGGAGGGCGACCTGGGATTCGGCGTGGGCCTCACCTACCAGCACCGCAACCTGGCCAAACGCTCCAACCTGTTCACAGCCAAAATCCGTGCCAGCTACGAGAGCCTCAGCGGCAAGGTTGAGGGCCTGATCAATAACAACTACACCGAATTTGCCGCCCAGGTGGGCATCACCTTCCCCAAGTTCGAGGCACCGTTCCTGAGCGACTCCTTCAAGCGCCGAAGCCGCGCACAGACCCAGTTCACACTCTCGGCCAACTACCAGGAACGCCCAGAATACACCCGCGTGATAGCCGGCGCGGCATGGAAGTACAAGTGGAACCAGATGCTGCCAAAGGGCGTGAACCGCGTGCACACCTACGACTTCATCGACGTCAACTATGTGTACCTGCCCCACTCCACCATCGATTTCATCGACCAGATAGCCCCGTCTAATCCCCTGCTGCGCTACAGCTACGAGGACCACTTCATCATGCGCATGGGCTATTCCTTCTATCAGACCAACCGCCGAATCCCCACCGGCACCGCCAACTCGTTCACCATCCAGCCCTCCGTACGCACCATCCGCGCATCGTTCGAGATGGCCGGCAACCTGCTCTACGGCATATCGAACGCCTTCGGACTGCACAAGAGCGACGGCGCCTACAAGATTTTCGGCATACAATACGCCCAGTACATCAAGGGCGAGGCATCATACAGCTATGTGCGCAATCTCAACGCCCGCAACGCGCTGGCATTCCACGTGTCGGGCGGCATAGCCTACCCCTACGGCAACTCGTCGGCAGTGCCGTTCGAGAAACGCTTCTACGCCGGCGGCGCCAACAATGTGCGCGGCTGGGGCGTGCGCACACTCGGCCCCGGCGCATACCAGTCAGAGAACACGGTGCTCAACTTCATCAACCAGTGCGGCGACATATCGCTGTTCATGTCGGCCGAATACCGCGCCAAGCTGTTCTGGGTGTTCGAGGGCGCACTCTTTATTGACGCCGGCAACATCTGGACCATAAAGTCGTACGAGAACCAGCCGCGCGGCGTGTTCAAGTTCAACAAGTTCTACAAAGAGATAGCCGCCGCATACGGCATAGGCCTGCGCATGGACTTCACCTACTTCCTGCTGCGCCTCGACCTGGGCATGAAGGCCCACAATCCCGCCTACGGACAGGAACCGTGGCCGCTCATCCACCCCAAGTGGCACCGCGACGCCACCTTCCACTTCGCCGTAGGCTATCCTTTCTAACCAACCACATTTTTACTGTCATGACAAGCCTTGTGATATTTGATCTGGACGGAACCCTGCTCAACACCATTGCCGACCTCGGCACAGCCACCAACCATGCGATGGAGGTCATGGGCTATCCCGTGCACCAGATATCGGCATACAACCAGATGGTGGGCAACGGCGTGCGTCGCCTCATTGAGCGCGCCCTGCCCGACGATGCCACGGTGCGCACGCCCGAGAATGTGGACCGCGCCCTGGCGCATTTCAAGGAATACTACAACGAGCACCTGTGCGACAAAACGCGCCCTTACGACGGCATCCCCCAGCTGCTCGAAGAGCTGAACAGCCGCGGAATCCGCATGGCTGTTGCATCGAACAAATACCAGGAAGCCACCGGCCGACTCATCGCCCATTTCTTCCCCAACATTCCCTGGGCGGCAGTTCACGGACAGCGCTCAGGCATACCGGTCAAGCCCGACCCCTCAATCGTTTTCCAGATACTCCTGGAGAGCCCCACGCCTAAGGACCAGGTGCTCTACTGCGGTGATTCGGGCGTGGACATGCAGACCGCAGCGCGTGCCGGAGTGCGCTCCTGCGGCGTCACCTGGGGCTTCCGTTCGCGTGCCGAGCTCAAGGCCAACTATGCCGAAATCATAGTGGACACCCCCGACGACATCCTCACCTACCTCTGATTACCCCCTCTCATGCGCCCGATTCATGTCAAATAGTGCGTTTTGACACCCCCGTTTCATGTCAAATAGTGCGTTTTTACAAAAACAAACTGCCGATTACCATTTGATAATCAGCCAATAAAAACATAGAGTGTATGACTATGTTCTTCGGGAGGAGGATTAGGGGTTGGGGGTTACGGCGTTGAGGAGGTGACGGCAGCCTGATTCAAGGAGGTCGAGGACGAGTTCGAAGCCTTCGGCGCCTTCGTAATAAGGGTCGGGAATGTAGTCATAGCGCATCGCACGGTCAACGAACAGGGCCATGGGGACTATCTTGCGTTCAGCCTCGACGGTGGGTGCCATGCGCTGCAGGTTGCGCAGATTCTCGGCATCCATGCCGATGATAAGGTCGAAATTGTCAAAGTCGGTGGACCGAATCTGGCGACAAATGTGTGTCAGCTCATAGCCGCGGCGGCGTGCGTGGATGCGCATACGTTTGTCGGGGAGGTCGCCAACATGCCAACCTCCTGTACCGGCCGAATCAATCTCCCACTTGTCTGCCACACCGTCGGCCTCGGCCATGGCACGCATCACGCCCTCCGCGGCCGGCGAGCGACAGATGTTGCCGAGGCAGACAAACAGCACGCGCACAGGGCGGCCGAGGTTCTTAAGGCTTTGGAGGAGAGTTTCGAGTTGTTCCTTAGTGGATGTAATCATAGGGTCAATGGTCAGTCATATAA
>JAXJRL010000117.1:0-5997 GCA_036310635.1 Muribaculaceae bacterium
CCTCAACCGCCCCGGCAACAACGGCAACCGTCCCGGAAACGGCAACAACAACGGCTCCGTGAACCGCCCCGGCAACGGCAACAACAACGGCTCCGTCAACCGACCCGGCAATCAGAACCGCCCCGGAAACGGCAACAACTTCCGTCCCGGCAACAACGGCAACCGTCCCGGCAACGACCACGGCAACCGTCCCAACGGCAACTGGAACCGCCCCGGCGGCAACCACAACCCCGGCTACGTCCCCAATCGTCCCAACCACGGCCACAACGACCGTCCCGGTTACCGTCCCAACCACGGTCCCAACCACCGCCCCGGATACCGTCCCCCCTACCACGCACACGCTCCCATGCGTCCCTACATGCCCGTCAACCGCCCCTGGCGGCCCCCCGTGCCCCCGCGTCACTGGCGTCCCTACCACGGTGCTCCCCGTTTCTCAACAATCCTGGGCATCACCCTCGGCACAGCCATCGACATCACCATCAACTCGCTCCTCAACAGCGGTTACAACGTCACCGGTTACGGCCCCAACGTGGTCTACCTCAACTCCGTGCCCATGATGAACTTCACCTGGCCAAACGCCACCTTCAACTACGTCGACGGCGCCTTCCGCGGCTCTGAGTTCACCTATTCCACCCCCGGCTATGACATGAGCCGATACAACATGCTCTACAACCAGCTCATCTCGCAGTACGGCTACCCCGTCTCGGTCCAGAACAACGGCGGCGACAGCGTGTCGGCAACCTGGTGGGGATACAACAACGGCTACATCACCCTCAGCTTCTTCCCCGACTACGCCTACAACGGATCCCTCCGTTACTACACCACGTTCTCCGTGGGCAACTGACCCCCGCATCCACATCCACAGCATACATGCAGAAAGCTCGACTCCCGTCCGGGGAAGTCGAGCTTTCTGCGTTTCCTTGGAGAGCCGGCAGGCTCAGGAGCGGAACACCAGGTCGTTCTGAAGCTTGGCGCCCGTCACATCGCGCATGCGCCGCGCGTCGCGGCTCTGCAGATACTCGCGTATGCACTCCGTGTGCTGGCGGCAGTGCGTGTCCGTGCCTATGAAGTCTATCATGCCCGCTTCCGCCATGTTCTCCGCTATCTTCTTCACCGTCTTGCCGTAGTGGCCCGCCAGGCTCAGCATGTTCACCTGGAAGGGAACGTTGCGGTGCAGCTCCTCGTAGCGCTTGCTGCGCCCGTGGTAGTACACAAACCGCTCCGGGTGCGCCATTATCGGATTGAAGCCGCGCACCTTCAGCTCGAAGATCAGATTGTCAAGGTCCCACGGCTCCTGCACGAACGAGTTCTCTATCAGCACATACTTGTTGGGGTAGGTGATCAGTGTGCCCTCCTCGAAGTTCTTCATGAACAGCTCGTCCAGGCGGTTCTCGGCCGCATAGTCCAGGCTCACGTCGCCGCTCAGACCGTGGCGTCCCATGGCCTCCTGAAGCTCCTTGAACGGGCCTTCTATCGTCTCGCGGTTGTTCTCGAATGTCATGGCCGTCACGTGCGGAGTGGCCAGTATGCGGTGTATGCCCATCTCGGCAAGGTCGGTGATGAGCTCTACTGAAGTCTCCGCATCGGGCGAGCCGTCGTCTATGCCGGGCACCACGTGCAGGTGTATGTCGGTGGCAAACCACGTGGGTATTGCCTCTTTTGATCGGGTGAAAAAGTTGAACATCAGGGTGTGTTTCTGTTTGGGGACACAAATATACGATAATTTGCGAAAAATATTAGTGAAAAAATTCCCTATTTAACAAAAAATACAATACCTTTGTGAATCCGACTGCAACGCGGCCCTATGCCTCACCTCAGCCGTCGGTTCCCACGCGGCTCGCACCCCGTTTCCCGGCTCCGCCGCCGCACCTAACTTAATAACATTCTTACACACACTACTTACAATATCCCATTTACTCTTTATGGAAAAGCGCAAACTTAAAATCAGAGACCTCACTCTTCGTGACGGCCAGCAGTCGCTCTTCGCCACTCGTCTGAGCCAGAAGGAAATCGACAAACTTCTCCCGTTCTACGAGAACGCCGGATTCTACATCATGGAAGTTTGGGGCGGTGCCGTTCCCGACTCCGTCATGCGCTATCTCGACGAGTCGCCCTGGAACCGTCTCCGCACCATCTCTAAGGCCATGAAGGGCAAGTCGCTGCTGTCTGCCCTCTCGCGCGGACGCAACCTCTTCGGCTACGTGCCCTATCCCAACTACGTCCTCGAAGGCTTCTACAAAGAGGCCATCCAGAACGGCCTCAACGTGATGCGTATCTTCGACGCCCTCAACGACATCGACAACGTCAAGGACTCCATCAAGATGATCAACGACCTCGGCGGCATCCCCGACGGCGCCGTCTGCTACACCGTCGACCCCAAGTCCGAGCCCGTGCAGCCCGAGCAGCCCAAGGGTTTCTTCGCCAAGCTCTTCGGCAAGAAGGCCGCAGCTCCCGCCGAGCCCGAGAAGATCTTCACCGACGAATACTTCGTTGAGAAAGCCAAGGCCATGGAGGCCCTCGGCGCCAAAATCATAACCCTGAAGGACATGGCCGGCCTCGTAACCCCTGACCGCGCCGCTTCCATCATTTCCAAGCTCAAGAAAAACGTCAGCGTGCCCGTTGACTTCCACACCCACTGCACACCCGGCTATGGCCTCGCATCGTCAGTCATGGCCATCATCAACGGCGTCGACATCCTCGACACCAACATCTGGTGGTTCGGTGGTGGCACAGCAGCTCCCGCACTCGAGCTCGTTTACCTCTTCTGCCAGAAACTCGACGTGGAAATCGAAGTCAACATGGAAGCCGTCGGCCTCATCCGAAAGAACCTCAAGGCCGCTCGCCAGTCCCTCGCCGCTTACGACCTCCAGAAGGACAACTTCCCCCGCGAGTTCGACCCCCTCACCGACAAGCTCCCCGCAGAAGTTGAGACTCAGCTCGACCGCGCCGTCGCTGCCGCCAAGGCCAACGACTACCAGACTCTCCTCGACGCATGCCACGCCATCGAGAAGTACTTCGGCTTCCCCAAGCCCAACGAACTCGTCAAGGAGGCAGAAGTGCCCGGAGGCATGTACTCCAACATGGTGGCCCAGCTCAAGACTCTCAACGCATCCGACCTCCTCGACGAGTCGATGCGCCTCATCCCCATGGTGCGCCGCGACGCCGGTCTGGTGCCCCTCGTAACCCCCACTTCCCAGATCGTAGGCTCGCAGGCCGTGATGGTGGCCATCGACCGCCGCGCCGGCAAGCCCGACTACACCACCAAGTCCAACCAGTTCATCTCACTCGTCAAGGGCGAATACGGCCACACACCCGTTGCCATCGACCCCGCCTTCCGCGAGAAGATCACCGGCAGCGCACAGGAGAAGCCCTACGACACAGCCTCCTACAAGCGCCCCGAGAACCCCGCCGTGCCTGAACTCGGCGGCGTGAAACTCGCCAAGAACAAGGAGGAAGAACTCCTGCTCGAACTCCTCCCCGCTGTTGCCACCGGCTTCCTGCGCAAGCGCCGCACCGAGGAGTTCCAGGCACAGCAGGCCGCAAAGGCCCCCGAGACAAAGGCCGAGGAGAGAGCCGCAGCCGCCGAGGACGCCAACGCCCCCATCACCGGCCCCACAATCACCGTGCCCATGCCCGGCACCGTTGTCGAGATCTGCGTCAAGCCCGGCGACAAGGTCAAGAAAGGCCAGAAAGTGCTCGTTTACGAGGCCATGAAGATGGAGAACGAGGTCGAAGCCGACCGCGAAGGCGAAATCAAGCGCATCTTCGTGGCTCCCGGCCAGCCCGTTGCAGCCGATGCCGTTGTCATCGAGCTCAAGTAATCCACCCGTGCCCTAAACAGGCCATCCGCCTGTCCTGATACTCACAGCATGCAGGCTGCGGACTCCAACCGGTTCGCAGCCTGCATCCTTTTTCATTACTCCATTCACCGTCACATTTCCACAACACTCTGATACCAATGCCTAAATTCATCAAGGCTGCCGTGGCGGCAGCCCTCATCGCCATGCCTGCCATGGGACTTGCGCAGGTTTGCCAGTCGCCGCTCATGGCGCACAAAATCAAGAACGAAGCCTTGAATCGCTCACAGATTGACTCGCTCACCTCTTATATGACCGACCTCATGGGCCCGCGCCTCGAGTCGTCGCGCCTCAAGCTCCGCGCCGAGCGCCTCATGATGGACAAGCTCCGCGCCATGGGCTTCGACAATGTGCGCGCCGAGTACGCCTGGAAGTTCAACAAAGGCGGCTGGGACAACGAGCGCACCTACGTGGCCATGACCCAGCCCTATTACTGCGCCTTCTTCGCCAACCCCAAAGCATGGTCAGGTAGCACCAAAGGCCAGGTGCGCGCCCAGTGCGTGCTCCTCCAGGCCGCCGACACCGCCGACCTCGCCAAGTACCGCGGCAAACTCTCCGACAAAATCCTCATCCGTCCCATCAGCCGCACATACAAACCCGACTACGAGCCCCTGGCCGAACGCTACGACCAGGACGACCTCGACGCAATGGCCATGGACACACGCCTTGAGCGATACCGCGGTTACAAACGCGATGCCGCCGCCGAGCTCCTCCGCAAAGCCATCGACTCCCTGATCCGCACCGAACGCCCCATCGCCGTCATCGAAGGTCGCGGCAACTACAACATACCGCCCTCCACCTACGTACGCTACGACGTGGGCGATGCCGAACCCGTACCCGAAATCATCCTCCCCGTCGAGGCCCACGGACGCATGGCACGCCTCCTCGCCGCCGGACACCCCGTGGAGATGGAGCTCGACGTCCGCAACACCTTCACCCCCAACCAGGACGTCAACAACATCATTGCCGAAATCCCCGGCACCGACCCCAAGCTCAAGAATGAAATAGTGATGCTCGGCGGACACCTCGACTCCTGGCACGGCGGCACAGGCGCCTCCGACAACGCCACCGGAGCCATGGTCATGATCGAGGCTATGCGCGTGCTCAAGCAGATCGGCGCCAAACCCCGTCGCACCATCCGACTCGCACTCTGGGGAGGCGAGGAAGTGGGACACTACGGCTCACACGGCTACGCCGACAAATACCTACGCGATCCCAAGACCAAAAAGAACCTCCCCGGCTACGAACAGTTCGCCCTCTACCTCAACTCCGACTTCGGCACAGGCCTCTTCCGAGGCATCTTCCTCGAAGAGAACGACATGGCGCGCCCATTCTTCGAAACCTGGATGAAACCCCTCGCGCCCCTCGGATTCACAGCCATCGCACCAGGCATAGTGAAGCAGACCGACCACGAGACATTCTCCGAAATCGGCCTCCCCGCCTTCCACTTCATGCAGGAGCCCATCGACTACTACCGCTTCTACCACACCCCCATGGACACCTACGAGCACATGGAGCTCGACGACCTCCGCAAGAACGCCGCCATCGTGGCCTGGCTCGCCTACTGCGCCGCCCAGGACCCCGCCCGCATCCCCCCGAAACCCACCCTCTGACCCCACCTCTCATCCTCCCCCCCCCGCGGACGCTCCGACCGAGCGTCCCTACACCAAAGCCACCCGATGCCGACAATGTAGGGACGCTCGGTCTGAGCGTCCGCTAAAAACCGACCTTCCCAGAAGGCCCAGGAGGCCCAGGAGGCCCACCTCCCCCATCCAAGCTATTAGAGCTATCAAGGCTATTAGAGCTATCAAGGCTATTAGAGCTATCAAGGCTATTAAGGCTATTAGAGCTATTAAAGCTATCCCCTCATCGCCAAACCCCTTCGTATCTTCGTCGCGAGGCGCGAAGCGCCGATGCCTCGGTGCCTCCCCTTTACACCAACCCCGCCTAACCGACGAAGCCCTTCGCCCCCTTCGTATCTTCGTGACTAAAAAAGCCAGCGCCGGATGGCAGGTAGCAGCCGCTCCAACCAAGCACCTCCACTTTCCACCACCCCCGCCAATTCCGCCATGTTATTGGGCTTATTGGGCCTATTGGGCCTATCAACCGAGCCCTCCCCCCAAAAAAAACAATCACAAAA
>JAXJRL010000118.1:0-1722 GCA_036310635.1 Muribaculaceae bacterium
GCCTCGAAGCGCTCGCGCCACTGGCGGTTCATCGACCGCTCTGTTATGGCCTTCGAGGGAGACTTGACGCGCAGGAAATAGTCGCAGCCCTCTTCATGCTCCACTTGGGCAAGGGTGATGGGGCGATTGCGGCTGTCCATGACGGTCACCATGCGTCCGTCGGCCTTCAGTGTGCAGTCTTTGGGCCTGGTGCGGCTGACGCACAGGTAGTTGTAACCTCTTTCCTTGAGCAGGCTGAGATTCTGTTCCGTAGCGATGCCGGCGTCGATGACGACCATCACCTTCTGGTCAGGATGGGGCGAGACGGGATTTCGGGCAATGATGCCGTCCACCATGCCGGGCAGCGATTCGGGGTCGGCCGTGTTTCCGGCGAGGATGGAAGAATAGCGTATGAAGCCCTCCGTGTTTATGGCCAGCGCAAGCACCAGCAACCGGCAGTCGGAGCGTTTCTCCTTTGAGCGGCCAAACCGCGCCTTGGCTGAGGTGTGCTTGCTTCCCTCGAAGTAGAAGTTGGTCAAGTCATAGAGTATCACGCGGTTGGTGAGGTTGAAGAGGGAGTCGGTGCGTGCGCACAGGTGGCGCTCCAGTTTGTCCTTGAGTGCGTAGAGCGATGGTGCAGCGGCATATACTTCCCGCTGGGTGGGTATGTCGCCGAAGTGGCCCGTGAGCAGTTCCATAGCAGCCGAGTTCTCTTCCATGATACGCAGGGATTTCCATTCCGACGGCGCATATATAGTCCTCACCATCAGCGCTGCGAGCGTGGCATTGATGCGACGCTCACTCCAGCCTTCGCGGCGCAGGAAATGGTCTATCTGTAGTTCGCGGATGGCCTGCAGGCAGATGTTTTCTGCCCCCACATCCCGAGCATCGGTATGTTTGATGGTGTTGACGTCAATAAGGCGGCGGGCCTTTCTCTCGGCCTTGTCGTAACTGTCGCGTGCGGCATCAATCTTGCCGCTCGACTTGATTTCTTCCCAAAACTTGTCAATGTAGGCACAGACCTTTTCACTGTATTCGGTGCGCGGATCGATGGGGAAGAGCGTGGGTTGCTCGGGAATAAATGCACTCTGCTCCATCAGGTAGGTCAGACCTCGCCGAATCTGCACGATTTCGTCGCAGCACAGGTCGGGCAGGTAGCCGGGCGTGAGCATGACCCGTGTATGGACGCGGCCGAGCACATCGCGGAACGACTCCTTTATCTTGTAGTAAGGGAGCGTCCTGCCATGTTCGGGACTGAATCGTGTGACGGAGGTGAAGTACATGCCCGCAAAGTTACGACATGTTTTTGACAGGTGTGGGTATTACAAACGCCTTCGGCGCGGGCTTCTCCGGAAGCCGTCATTGAGGTTCAGTAAGTTGCAAGAATGGAGGGCCGAAATCGGGCCGAAAATTTATTGAAAAAAGTTTTTGGCGTTGAAGTTGGGTTAAAGGTCACCATCGACTTCAACAAAGTGCCAGCGCTTACTGCCGGCACTGACGCAGATAACGGCCTGCAAAACACGTGGGACATCTACACCTTCCAAGGCGTCAACGAAGCCTCTGCCCTGATGGCACAGTTGTAATCGTGGGGCGGTAAGCCCGACAAGACGTTGCCGACCAACCCCACCGAGTTTGCGGCCCGCGCCTGCGCCATGAAGAACCGATACACCCTGCAGACGGAGACCAATGCCGGCACCACCGTCTATCGTCCCGTCCTGGCTCAGGAGGACATGGTGTGGTACC
>JAXJRL010000119.1:0-40960 GCA_036310635.1 Muribaculaceae bacterium
CGACCTTGACCACACGCTGGATGGCAGCTCGGTGGCTCCCCGTGTCACCATCGCCGTCGACGACTCCAAGATTGAGCGCGTGGATGTTATCTCCGCCGCCAACGCCAATGTGAACACCCAGAACCCCGAAGGCGACAAGCAGCTCGTGGTCCGCGGTCTCCACGGCCAGAGCAATGAGTACTCGTTCCTGCAGTTCGACAAGAACGGCCAGTCGACCGCCCTTGGCGAGAAATACCGCACCCCCGGCAACTTTGCCAACAGCATCGACCTGCCCGCCAACAAGGTCTGGGAGAACGAGAGCGTGCTCCTCGTAACCTGGTGCAAGCCCACCGGCACTGACACCCCCAACAACTATGGCTCGCCCATCTCCACGCTTGCAGCCATGCCTACTCTCCACTTCAAGGACGTGGACATGCAGCTTGCCGAAAACCTGCAGGGCTGCTCGGTACAGGGCTCCGTTTACGTTGACTTCAACGGCCAGGAGGATCAGCTCGGCCACCACGGCTACGGCTTCTGGCGCGACGACACCCAGGTGAAAAAGCCTCAGAACATGGACTATCAGTACTGGCTCGACAACGTTATCGGCGTTGAGGAGAGGTCGCAGCTCAAGTTTGAAAACCTCCGTCACCACCATGGTATGATGGGCGACGATGCTGCAAGCGACAAGCAGTTCCACTTCATGCTCAACAGCCAGGCCCAGCAGACCTTTGCACAGCGCGCTGTGACCGAGGACGGCCAGGGCGGATTCAGCGACAATGTGTCACTTGACCACCTCGTGTCCAAGGACGAGCCCGCAACCGTATGGATGCATGCCCGCTGGTATGCCAACGTGCTCGACGCCAAGGGTGAGCCCACCGACCGCTACATCCTGGTGCCCGCAGCCGACGGCTGGCGCAAGGAGTCAGTCCAGGGCGGCACCACCGGCGTCAATGACCTGGAGAACAACGGCGTTACCGTCAAGGGCGTTAGCGGCGGCATCCAGGTGGACGGCACCGACGAAATCGTGATGGTGTTCAACCTCGCCGGTGAGGCCATCTACGAAGGTCCCGCAGGCTTCATCGAGGCTGTTCACGGACTGTACATCGTGGCCGTGGGCGAGACCCACGTCAAGGTGGAAGTTCTCTAAACCTGATGCTTAAGAATTAATTAAGGTAAATAGTATAAAAGCAACCGTGGCGTGCCCGGCTCCGAGAGGACCCGGGCACGCTCTTGTTCTGTCCATCCCTCACCACCCTCCCCTGGTGCCACGAGTCAAACCATGTAGGGACGCTCAGCCTGAGCGTCCGCGTTAGTGCCAACAAGCCATCCGTAAGGCGGACGCTCAAACTGAGCGTCCCTACACTGTCTAAAACGTCCGCAGGTCTTCGGATATGGCGGCGAAATGAAAACGGGCGGAGCTGGTGGCTCCGCCCGTTGTGGGTTGTTGATTGTGCTTAAAATAAGGAGATTAGCACTTGCCTTGACCGTGCTTGCAGATGGCGTCGGTTTCGGCGGCGTCGACCTGCTCCTCCGTGGGCTCGTAGCCGGGTGCCCACTTCGACACCCCGCCGGGCTTGCGGCCTTCAATCTGCCAGTCAAAGGGATAGAAATGCGCGTCGGGGTTGCGCCAGCTGGGGCGACGCAGTGCGTAGACCACCAGCGGCAGGGCAACGAACACGGCGGTGCCGAGCAGCAGGATGCCGATGTAGACGGCCGGGCTGCCTGTCTCGATCTGCTCAGGCGGCAGGAAGCTCAGCAGCAGCGCTGCCAGCGCGCCGAAGATGCCCAGGAAGCAGACAATGAACGCACCCACCTTGCCGCCGGGCACGCGGTAGCCGCGCACCTTGTTGGGGGCGGTGTGGCGCAGGCGGATGAACGCGCCGTAGATGAACAGCACCATGATCAGGTAGATGATGGTGGCCAGCTGGCTCATGATCTGGTAGGCCGACTCGACTGTGGGCAGAACCAGCAGGATGAGCGTGAGCACGCTCACGAACACACCCGAGATGATGAGGATGGACTTGTTGACACCCTTGGCGTTGACATTCTGAAGCTTGCGGGGCAGGTAGCCCGACTGTGCAACAGACATCAGACCGGTGGACGGGCCGTTGACCAGCGCGCTGACCTGGCCGATGACGCCGACCATGATGAGCAGGGCTATGATGTTGCCGGCCCAGCTGAGTCCGAAGCTGTCCCACAGCTGGTTATAAGCCACGAGCAGCGACTGCACCAGGTTGATGTTGGCGGCGGGGATCACGATGCCGATGATCAGGGTGCCCACGGCGTAGCCCAGCACGATGACGATGATGGACAGGAAGACCGCGCGCGGGAAGTCGCGCACCGGATTGCGCATGTCGTTGATGTGCACGGCCTGGATCTCCATGCCGCCGTAGAAAAGGAAGATGCTGGCGGCCAGCACGATGGTGCTGAGGTTGGAGAAGTCGGGGAAGAAAGGCACGTTGGCCAGGTGGATGGTCTTGCCCATGCACACATAGATGACGCCGAGCACGATGAGGATGGCTCCGGGGATGATGGTGCCGCACAGTCCGCCCAGGGTGCTCACACGGTTGGCGGCGCGGAGGCCTCGGAAACTGTTGAGCGTCACAGCCCAGTAGACAAGCAGGGCTATGGCCAGCGTGTACATCTTATTGGAGGCCAGTTTGGCGTCGAAACTCTCGGGCCAGAACACATAGGCCAGCGATGCGGCGCCGAACATGAGCACCGTGGGGAACCAGATGATGATGGTCTGCCACTCAAGGTACATGGCCGTCCAGCCCCAGCGCGGGCCGAAAGCCTCGGATATCCAGCGGTATATGCCGCCCGACTTGGTGTAGGTGGACGCCAGCTCGGCGCACACCAGCGAGAACGGCAGCAGGAACACCACGGCCGCGAAGATATAGTAGAAAATGGACTGCGTGCCGAACTTGGCCTCGGAGGGCAGTCCGCGCAGACTCAGGATTGATGTGATGATCAGCAGCGCCATGGCCACCATGGAGATGGACCCTTTGGCCGTCGACACCGCCTTTTTTCGACCGGACAGAGTGGCCTCAGGAACCGGCGTTTTAGTTGTATCGCTCATAATAGCTGAAAGTTATAGTTGGTGGGGGTAATAGCTAAAAAGTTCCATGGGGGGACGCATGCCAGGCATGTTTCCTACCCCATGGAACTTATGTTTCAGTTATCTGCTTATTCGCCTACAGGGTAAGCCACGCCGATGCGTGTGCCCATCTTGTAGTGCACGCCGGGCTGGGCGGTGATGCTCACATTCGATGCGCGCTCGAACACCACAACGATGTCCGAACCGCCGAACTGGAAGTAGCTGATTTCCTCGCCCTTGCGCACGGTGGTGCCGGCTTCGGCGGTTACCACGATGCTCGATACCTGGGCCATGCCCATGGGCAGGATGGCAACCTTGCCGATCTTGCTCTGGATCACAACCAGGCCGCGGGTCTGCAGGAACTGGTAACCGGCCTCGTCCTCGGCCACCTGGTGGCGTTTGATGGTGGTACGGCCCTGGGGGTCGCCCTCGATGGGTTCGGCGTGTACACCAAGGTATACCACGCCCTGGATTTCGCGTGCCTCAAGCACCTTGCCGCCTACTGAAGCGTGCTCGCGGTGGTAGTCGGTGGTGTTAAGGAACTGGTGGATCCAGATGCCGCCTGCGAAGTCGTCCTTGTATTTCGAGCCTTCGAGCAGCTCCTCGATGCTCCATTCCAGGCCCTTGACGTTCACCTTGGAGTCAGCGCTGACTTCCCACTGTCCGGCATGTGTGCTGTCGGCGGGCGACACGATGATGTGGTCGTCGTTGACGGCTGCGATGGGACGGTAGCCGGGCTTCACGTTGCGGGCGAAGAACTGGTTGAAAGTGCCCCAGCCGCCTTCGGGCTGGATGTAGTCGTTCATGTTGTAGCGCGGGGCGTCGTAGTACGATTTCACGGCCTCGGCGTTGATGCTGTCGGGGGTGTCCATCCATGCGCCGAAAGCGATGACATAGCGGCGCATCCAGTCAGAGAGGGGCGAGAGCTCGGGCATCTCGTTGCCTTTCAGCTTGGAAGGGATGATGGGGGTCTGCAGCTCCTTGACGGGGCTCTGGTCAAGCAGGAAGTAGAATGTTGTTACATGGTTGTAGACCACTGTGCCGCCCTGGTTCTCGGTGGGCACCCAGTGCAGGTTGCTCTCGAGCAGGTCGTAGTAGTCCTCGATGCTCTTCATTCCTTCGTACTCCACTGTGTTGTACGACATTGCCTTCTTGAAGGCTTCGTTGAACTTGTCTTGCCAGCCATTTTTGGCAATCATGTCGATAAGTTCCTGTACGATGGGCGAATAAGTTTTAGCCATTGTTTGTTTGTGTGTTTTAGGGTTAGTAGTTGTGTGTGTTTTTTTTGTCTATTTTGGTTATGAGTAGACTCCCTGCATTGTGGTTTTCAGGTATGGAGCAGGGGGAGCACTAAGGGAAATGGAGGGCGCGGTGCCTGGTCCGCGCCTTCATGTATAACAACCCCTGAAACTGCAACTTTGTTCAGTGCCGGCTGAGCCTCAAAATTGGTCAAAACACGAATTTTTTGGCCCGGATGGGATATTTTGGCACAAATTAACTATATTTGCCCCTGACAATTCACACTTTTTCAGCCCATGAGCCGCAATACCCCTCCCCGCCATACCTACCACCGCCGCCTGTTCATCGGCCTGGTGGCATACTCGGTGATCCTCACTGCCTGTTTCGCCGTGTTCCAGTACACCCGCGAACGCGCCTTCAAAGCCGACGAACTCAACCTGCAGCTCCAGGATGTGAACGAGCGCATCCTGGGCATGGTGGAGCAGGGCGACCTGCAGGGCGTGCGCACCCTGACGCCGCCCTCGCAGTTCTCGGACATGCGCGTGAGCGTGATCAGCCGCGAGGGCAGGGTGGTGCTCGACACATCGCTCGACTCCCTGCCCGGCACCAACCACCTGGACCGTAAGGAAATAGCCGACGCATTGGCGCACGGCCGCGGCTTCACCACGCGCCGCCACAGTTCCAGCACCGGCCAGACATATTTCTACAGCGCCATGGCCGGCGGCAACTGGGTGGTGCGCACCGCCGTGCCCTACAGCAT
Source organism: Muribaculaceae bacterium (assembly GCA_036310635.1). Lineage (GTDB taxonomy): Bacteria > Bacteroidota > Bacteroidia > Bacteroidales > Muribaculaceae > CAG-873. The sequence continues at coordinate 5,076 of JAXJRL010000119.1, forward strand.
GGGGCTGCACCAGCTGCTGGCCGCCGACTACGGCTTCCTGTGGGTGATATTCGGCATCACGGTGGTGATGTGCACCGTGGGCTATTTCGTGACGCGCCGACTGGGCCAGAATGTCAGCCGTCTGAACCGATTCGCCGAGCGCGCCGAGCGGGGCGAGCGCATCACCGACACCGAGGCCTTCCCCCACGACGAGCTGGGCGAGATATCGAACCACGTGGTGCGCCTCTACGCCCGCCTGCAGAAGGCCATTGCCGACCGCGACCGCGAGCACCGCCGCAGCCTCCACGAGGAGAAAGAGAAAATACGCATCAAACGCCAGCTCACCAACAACATCAACCACGAACTGAAGACCCCCGTGGCCTCGATGCAGGTGTGCCTGGAGACCATGCTCGCACATCCCGAGATGGCCGCCGACAAGCGCACCGAGTTCCTGGCCCGCTGCTATGCCGCCAACGAGCGCCTGCGCAACCTGCTCGACGATGTGTCGGCCATAACCCGCCTGGAGGACGGCGGCGACCACATAGCGCGCACGGCGGTGGACCTCAGCCAGGTGGTGCGCCGCGTGTGCGACGAGCTGCGCGTGGAGGCCGCCGAGGCCGGAATCACCATAGCCGACAGTGTGACATACTCGCAGCCAATTCCCGGCAACGAGGGACTGCTGGAGTCGGTGGTGCGCAACCTGCTGACCAATGCCATCAAATACAGCGGCGGCAGCGAAGTGGAAGTGACACAGTCGGTTGGCGAACGGTTTATAACCGTCACCGTGGCCGACAACGGCATCGGCGTTGACCCCGAGCACCTGCCGCGCCTCTTCGAGCGTTTTTACCGCGTTGACAAAGGCCGCAGCCGCCGACAGGGCGGCACGGGGCTGGGACTGTCCATCGTCAAGAATGCCGTGCTGTGGCACGGCGGCTCCGTAGAAGTGTCCAACCGCCCCGGCGGCGGCCTCCGCTTCATCTTCCAGCTCCCCCTGCGCTGATCCCCCCGCCTCCTTCTTCTCGTTAACTTTTATATTCTCTATAGCCTATCTCCCGTTGCCGCGGGGCAGCTCATGTAGGGACGCCACAACTTTTTGCCCCGGATGTTTGTATATATCATATATATGGTATATCTTTGTTGAGAAAATTTTTTAAATATCAAATATGGCAACTATCTCACAAACACAGCCGACTTCGCATCGCAAACTCATAGATATTCCGGAGGAAACGTTCCACGTACTGTCGCTAAGGGCTGTGGCGATGGGCACAAACCTCAAGAAATTGATCGAGGACATTCTTGTGCGCGAGGCAGACACCATAGATGACGCAGAGCTCTACCGCCACCTTGTAGCCACCCGACCTCAGGGCAAGGTGATGCTTACGCCGTCGGAACAGTCTGATTTTGAGCGTCAAATGGGCATATCCGCGAGCAGATGATAGTACGATACTCGAAGGAATTTTCCAAGGCAGCCTTAAAATTGTCTGGAAAACTCAGGAAATCGCTGGTTGCTGTCATTGAAGAGGTGATAAAAGCTTCATCAGTTGAGGAAATTACAGATTGCAAGAAGATAGAAACTCTCAACAGCGTATATCGTATACGTATAGGCGACAGAAGGGCTTTTTTCGTGCTACATATAGAAATAGAGGGCGAAGTTGTGTTTTTTGAGTATCTTGTGTCGCGAGGCGAAGCTTACGATAAAAAGAATATGGAGAAACTTCGTCGCCGCGATACCTGACTGTCGCAGATGACGCTTCCGGACTGGCAACTTAATCAAGGCTTAATTTTTTTGAAACATTTTTGAAATACTGCGGTTGTAATTTTGTGATGAAAAATTTTTGAACCGCATTTATGGAAATACTGTTTCTTTGCCTCATCGTTTTCCTGTTTCTGCTCGCCATCTTCGACCTGATGGTGGGCGTCAGCAACGATGCAGTCAACTTTCTCAACTCGGCGCTGGGCTCCAAAGCCGCTCCATTCAAGCGCATTATGATTGTGGCCTCGATAGGCGTGTTCATCGGCGCTGCCATGAGCAACGGCATGATGGACATTGCCCGCCACGGAATATTCCGTCCCGAGCAGTTCTCGTTCTACGACCTGATGTGCATATTCATGGCCGTGATGGTGACTGACATCATCCTCCTTGATGTGTTCAACTCGCTGGGAATGCCCACATCCACCACCGTGTCGATGGTGTTCGAGCTGCTTGGCGCCACATTCATCGTGTCGATGGTGAAGCTCGCCTCGGACAACACCGGCCTGGGTTTCAACGACCTGCTCAACACCGAGAAGGCGCTGAGCGTGGTGCTCGGCATATTCCTGAGCGTGGCCGTGGCCTTCTTCTTCGGCACGGTGGTGCAGTTCATAGCGCGCATGATCTTCTCCTTCAACTACCGCAGCCGCCTGAAGTGGAAGATAGGCATATTCGGCGGCATCTGCGCCACTGCCATAGTGTATTTCCTGCTCATCAAGGGCCTGAAAAGCATGGCCTTCATGACGCCGGAGGTCAAGGACTGGATCGATGCCAACACACTGACAGTGCTCGGCGCCTGCCTGGTGGGCTTCACGCTGTTGATGCAGGCGCTCCACGCCCTGGGCGTGAATGTGCTCAAGGTGGTGGTGCTGATGGGCACCTTCGCCCTGGCCATGGCCTTTGCCGGCAATGACCTGGTCAACTTCATCGGCGTGCCTCTGACGGGCCTGGCCTCGTTCACCGACTTCGCCGCCAACGGCGCGGGCGACCCAGGCTCGTTCATGATGGGCTCGCTCAACGGACCGTCCGACACCTCCACCTGGTTCCTGGTGGGAGCCGGAGTGGTGATGGTGGTGGCGCTCACCACGTCGAAGAAGGCGCGCAAAGTGATGCAGACCGAGATTGGCCTGGGCAGCCAGGCCGGCGGCGACGAGATGTTCGGCTCGTCGAAGATAGCGCGCCGTGTGGTGCGCTGGAGCCTCTCGCTCATCGGCTGGGTGCGCCGCGTAACTCCCCTGTCGGTTCGCCGCTGGTTCAACGCCCGTTTCAACACCGACGAGACCATCATGGACCATGGCGCCGCTTTCGACCTGGTTCGCGGCTCAGTCAACCTGGTTCTCGCCGGCGCCCTCATAGCCATGGGCACCTCGCTCAAGCTGCCCCTGTCCCACCTTTGTCACCTTCATGGTGGCCATGGGCACCTCGCTTTCCGACCGCGCCTGGAGCCGCGAGAGCGCCGTGTTCCGCATCACCGGCGTGGTGTCGGTGATCGGCGGCTGGTTCCTCACCGCCGGCGCGGCATTCATCGGCGCCGGAGCCGTTGTGGCGCTGATGCACTTCGGCGGCATCTGGGTGATGTTTGCCCTTGCCGCGGTAACCGTGGTGCTCATCATCCGCAGCAACCGCCGCTTTGCCCGCAAACGCGGCGAGGAGAACGGCGACGTGCTCTTCCAGTCCATCCTCGCCACCAAGGACCAGGACGAGGCATGGCCCATGTTCCTGATGTACACCACCGGCCGCCAGCTCGAGTTCATCCGCTATGCCGGCCAGATGTATCACGACACCACCGGCGCCTTCATCTCCGACGACGTGCGCACCCTCGACCGCAACTACAATAGCCTGCGCAAGCACAAGTATGTGCTCAAGAACGCGCGCCGCAAGGAGACCCTGTGCCTGCGGCAGCTGCGCCCCGAGCTGGCCATGGAGAAGAGCACATGGTTCTACCTGGGCAACAACACCTGCATGTCAATGCTCTACAACCTGCTGCGCATCAATGAAATGTGCAAGGAGCACGTGGAGAACAACTTCCTGCCGCTGCCCGAGGCGCATGTTCGCGATTTCCAAGCCGTACGCGGAGCCGTCGACACCCTCTTTGCCGACACCCTCGACATGATGGCCAACGGCGAGCTGGAGACCGTCAACCTGCTGCGACGCCACTGCGACGAAATCAAGGACATCATCTCCGACACTTACCACAACCTCCACTACCAGCTCCGCGAGGGCGACGCCCGATCCATGACCGTGCTCTACGTCTACCTCAACACCCTGCAGGAGACACAGGAAATGGTGTCGGCCATGCGCAAGTTCCTGCGCGCATTTGCCAAGATGCGCAACACCGACTACTCCGGCCGCCCCAACCGCGCCTCAGCCCGCCCCGTCACCGCCTGAGACTTAAAAATTGCTCATTGCAAAGAGCAAAACACAGAATTGCTCATTGCAGAGTACAAAACGCAGAATTGCTCATTGCAGAGTAAAATTCCAAGTTTTGTACTTTGCAATGAGCAAAAATTTTGTAACTTTGCAACGCACCCATAAACATCGTTAGCCATGGATACACTCAAACGTCAGTCGTTGCAGCTTGTCAAGCATGTGTCAGTCAAGCATATAAGGAGTCTGTATGACCATATTTCGTGGAATACGCGCCTGATAGGCATAAAAGGCGCGCGAGGCGTCGGAAAGACCACCATGATGCTGCAACGCATCAAACTGGCCTTCCCTGATGTGTCGAAAGCGCTGTACGTGTCGCTCGACGACATCTGGTTCGGCTCCCATACCTTGCCCGAACTGGCTGCAAAGGCCGTGGACGAAGGCATAACTCATCTGTTCATTGACGAGGTGCACCGCCTTAAGGGCTGGGAACGACAGATCAAGAACGTCTATGATTTCTATCCCACACTCAGCGTGGTGTTCACCGGCTCGTCGCTGTTGGAGATTGACCATTCCATAGCCGACCTGTCGCGCCGTTGCCTGATGTATTCGCTGTCAGGACTGTCGTTCAGGGAGTTCCTTGAATTTCGAGGCAAAAGTTGCCCGGTTCTGCCGCTTTCCGACATACTCTATGGCCATGAACAGCTGGAGCGTGACCTGCAGGTGGAAAATGTGCTGCCCGAGTTTGCGAAATATCTCCGACACGGTTACTATCCCTTCTACACCACCGAAACCGAGGATGACTATCTTGTGCGCGTCAACAATATGATTTCAAGTGTGATAGACTACGATTTGCCGGCTGTTGAAAACATAGAGTACGTAACGCTCCAAAAGGCCAAACAACTGCTGACAGTCATGGCATCGCAAACGCCGTCACCTCTCAATGCCAACCGCACATCCGAGATGATGGGCATAACCAGAAACCAGCTTCTGAAAATCCTTTACCTCCTTGACAATTCGCAGATTCTGCGGCTCCTGTACTTCAAGTCGGACCGCAACCCAAAATCCATGGTCAAGCCTCAGAAAGTACTCCTTGACAATCCGTCGCTGCTCTATGCTCTCGGATTTGCCAATATAGGAAAGGTAAGGGAAAGCTTCCTTGCCTCGATGATGGCGCATGACCATGCAGTGTCCTATGTGAAGGACGGCGACCTCATGGTAGACGGCAGATATGTGTTTGAGGTTGGCGGAGCCAGGAAGGGCTTCGAGCAGATAAAGGACATGCCTGACAGCTTCATTGCAGCCGACGACATAGAATTCGGCATGGGCAACAAGATTCCCCTGTGGCTGTTCGGATTCCTGTACTAAAGCGGGCGTGGCCGCTCCCAGGCAGCCACGCCCGGTAACTCTATAAACGGGTGTAATTGGTAAGTTTGCGATAAACGGGAGAGGGTCAGCGCCGGGATGCCCGGGCCACCAGCCAGTTGTAGACCAGTAGGCACAGCGCGGCCACAAACACGGCGGTGAGCGTGGCCATGATGAACAGCTGGGGAGTGTCGTCGCCCATGATGAGCGTGGAGCTCCAGCCTCCGGCCAGAGCCGCAACCACGCCTACGAGCATGTCGAACAGCAGCAGGCGCCGTCCGCCGTGGATCATGGCGGCCATGGCACCACCCACCAGCCCTATGGCTATCCAGATGATGGTGGAGCTGATCTCCATTCCGGCTACGGTTATTGACGAGAGTTCTATCATGACTTTACTGAATGATGGGGTGGGGGAGTGTGTGTTAGTGTGAAGGTTAAGGAAGACTGCCCGTTGCGGGCCATGTTGCGGTCAGGGCACGAACAGCGTGCGCACCAGGGCGGTGGCGGCGCTCGGGGTGATGTCGGCGGCAACGTCGGTGTCGCCGGTGAAGTCAGCCACTGTGAGCCATATCATGAGCAGGACTATCAACACAATGACGCCTATAACCAGCCATGGATTTACACGGTTCTTTCTTTCTCTGCGCTCGGAGCGTTCCTCCTCGCGGCGTTCGTATCTTTCCTCGCTCATAACGGTCTGAATTCTAAGATGATAAAAACTTTAATTGGTTTTGTGGGGCCTTGGGTTGTCGGCCCTTGTTATTTTAAAACACTCGGAGGACGCTTTTGTTGGCGCCGAAATGCTCGGCTACCCGAAAAATTTTGTAATTTTGCGTGTTGAACCGCATCGGCGGTCGCCTCAACACCCTGACTTAAACACATATCAAACCATATACAATCTCCATAACCCACTATGGCACTTTTTGACAGACTCACAAAGCGCGCGGCCGAAAACCGCCAGCGCATCGTCCTCCCCGAGGGCACAGAACCACGTACGCTCAAAGCTGCCGACCGCATCCTGGCCGACCGTCTCGCCGACATAATCCTCATCGGCGATCCAGACGAAATCAAGCGCATGGCCGCCGAACTCAACCTGGCCAACATCGAGAAGGCCACCATCGTGGACCCCCGCGACGAAAACGTTATAGACCGCTACGCCCCCTTCTTCTTCGAACTCCGCAAGAAAAAGGGAATCACCATGGAGGAGGCACGCCTCACTGCCGCCAACCCCCTCTACCTGGGCTGCCTCATCGTAAAGGCCGGCGACGCCGACGGCCAGGTGGCAGGTGCCATGAACACCACCGCCAACGTGCTCCGCGCCGCATTCCAGGTGATTAAGACCAAGCCCGGCATCAAGGTGGTGTCAGGCGCGTTCGTCATGCTCCTGCCCAAGGGCCTGCCCTACGGCACCGACGGCATTCTGGTGTTCGCCGACTGCGCCGTGCTGCCCGATCCCACCGCCGACGAACTGGCACAGATAGCCGTGGCTTCGGCACAGACAGCCCGCGACATTGCCGGCATCGAGCCCCGTGTGGCCCTCCTGTCCTTCTCCACCAAGGGCTCTGCCACACACGAGCGCGTTGACAAGGTCATCGAGGCCGAGCGCATCGCCCACGAAATGGCGCCCGACCTGGTGCTCGACGGCGAGCTGCAGGCCGATGCCGCAATAGTTCCCAGCGTGGCCGCACAGAAGGCCCCCGCATCGCCCCTGTCGGGACGTGCCAACGTGCTGGTGTTCCCCAGCCTGGAGGTGGGCAACATAGCCTACAAGCTGGTGCAGCGCCTCGGTGGCGTAGAGGCCGTGGGTCCCGTGCTCCAGGGCCTTGCCGCTCCCGTCAACGACCTGAGCCGCGGCGCTTATCCCGAAGACATTTATAAAACCATCATCATCACCTGCAACCAGGCCATCGGCGCCAAGGAGCAGGCATAATAAACACATATACATCTACCCATGAATATATTAGTGCTCAACTGCGGAAGCAGCTCAGTGAAATACAAGCTCATCGACATGGCCGATGAGCGCACCCTCGCCGAGGGCGGCGTGGAGAAAATCGGCCTCCCCGACGGCTTCCTCAAGTACAAGCGTCCCGACGGTACCAAGGCCATCAAGGAACTCGGCCTGACTGACCACAAGGGTGCCGTGCAGGCCATCCTCAACATCCTCACCGACCCTGTGGACGGTTGCATCGAGAACTTCAGCCAGATCAACGCCGTTGGCCACCGTCTGGTGCACGGCGGCGAGAAGTTCAACAAGAGCGTGCTCATCGACGACGCCGTCAAGGCCATGGTACGCGAATGCTACGACCTGGCTCCCCTCCACAACCCCGCCAACATGACCGGCGTGGAGGCTGTCACCGCCCTGATGCCCGACGTGCCCCAGGTGGGTGTGTTCGACACCGCATTCCACCAGACCATGCCTGCCAAGAGCTACCTCTACCCGCTGCCCTACAAATACTACACCGAGGACCACGTGCGCCGCTACGGTTTCCACGGAACCAGCCACCGTTACGTGAGCCAGCGCGTGTGCGAGATTCTGGGCTGCGACATCGCCACCAAGAAAATCATCACCTGCCACGTGGGCAACGGCGGCTCCATCACCGCTGTGCTCAACGGCAAGAGCGTTGACACTTCCATGGGCCTCACCCCCACCGAGGGCCTCATGATGGGCACCCGCGTGGGCGACGTTGATCCCGGTGCGCTCACCTACCTGATGAAGAAGCACAACCTCTCCGTCGACGACATGCAGCGCATCATCAACAAGGAGAGCGGCATGCTCGGCGTGTCAGGCATCTCGAGCGACATGCGCGAGATTGAAGGCGCCGTCAAGGCCGGTGACGCCCGTGCCACCCTCGGCCTGGAGGTCTACGAGCAGCGCATCATCAAGTACATCGGCGCCTATGCCGCCGAGATGGGCGGTGTTGACATCATCGTGTTCACCGGCGGCGTAGGCGAGAACCAGGCATCGCTCCGCGCTGACGTTTGCCGTCCCCTCGCCTTCATGGGCGTGACCCTCAACGAGGAGCTCAACGCCGAGACCCGCGGCACCGAAACTGTCATCTCCACACCTGACTCCAAGGTGCAGGTGGTGGTGGTGCCCACCGACGAGGAACTTATGATTGCCCGCGACACCCGCGACATCGTGGAGTCAAAGTAAACTAAAGCCTCATACTGTGCGGAAGTGCCGCACAGAACAGCCGGAGGCATCGGTCAGACTGACCGATGCCTCCGGCTGTTTATGGCTGAGTGTGTCAGTGTGTCAGCGCCTTGAGCTGCAGTCCGGTGGTCTCCTGCAGTCCGAACAGCAGGTTCATGGCGTGCACAGCGTTGCCGGCGCCGCCCTTCACCATGGGGTCGAGCATGGCGTGGATGCGCACCGAAGCACCGTCCGCGCCGTCGCTCAGGTTTATGAGGCACTTCATGGTGTTGAGCACATGCGGGGTGGTGGCGGCGGTGGGGAACAGGTGCACGAAGTTATGGTCCTCGTAGAAGTCCGCGTACAGCCCCTGTATCTGTGTCAGCGCCACCTTTGTGGGCACGGTCACTGTCACGTTGGAGGTTTTGCTGTCCGAGGCCTGCTCCGTCAGCGCCATTGTGCTCTGCCAGGAAGACTGCAGCTCGCGGATGGCGGTGTCAACGTCGGCGGTCCATGCGGCGGGATTGGTGCCTTCGGGCCACTGGGCCTCGATCTTTATGCCGTCGCTGAGCAGCAGCGACTTGGCCAGGGGCAGAAGCGCCAGGCTCACCAGCTGTGCGCGCGGGTCGGGAATGTGCACCATCCGGGCTCCGCGCACCATGGGCTTGCGGTTCAGCTCGCAGATGCCCAGAACCATGTCGGGCACACTGCCCGCCGTGTGGCTCATGTCCACGATGCGCAGATGCTCCATGCCCGGCGCCCAGGGGTCGAAGGGCAGCGTGGAGTCGTCGGCGATGAACAGAACGTCGCCGTCCGAGGCCTGCATGGCGTCGGCAAAGCACATGTCCGTGTCGCCGGCCAGGCCACAGTGGTAGGTGGATATAGGCATGCCGGCGTGTTCCGGGGCGTAAGCCGCGGTGACAACCACGTCGGGATGGTGTACGAGGAGGCGGATTAGCTCACCGCCCGCCGGCGAGTCGGCACCGGCTATCATGGCTCTGATCATTCTGATTGAGGATGTGTGTGGAGTGTGTTGCGCGCGCAGCATCCCCGTTTTTGGGCGGGGGTGGTGTTGCGTGTGCAAATTTCGCTCTTTTTTGCCGATTTTCAGCAGTTTTGTCCTGCTTTTTTCAAATTGTGGAAGGAGCCGACACCACCGGGCGTATCAGCTCGGCGCGTTTCAGCACCGTGATTTCGGTTGCCGTGTAGTCTATGATGCCGGCGTCTTTCAGATTGTCGAGCGCGGCGATGAACGATCCGCGGGGCACGCCGAACATGGTGTACATGTCGCGCAGACGGCACTGTATCACTATGTCCTTGGCCTCGGACTGCGTCAGACAGGCCACCCACAGCCCTATGCGCTCCTCGATGGAGCCCGATGTCAGCGCCAGGATACCGTCAACGGCGCGCTGCGCGTTCGACGATATTGAGTTCAGATAGTTGAGCAGGAATACCGGGTCCTTGGACAGGATGCGCAGATAGTCGTTTTTCGACACCTGCAGGATGTTGGTGGGCTCCACCACCGTGGCCGAACAAGGATAGTAGGTGAGACGGCCGAACAGAAACTCGGGAGTGATCACCGACGGCGCCGGCAGGGTCTGCACCATTTTGAAACGTCCGTTGTCGTTCGATATGGTGGCACGCACTGCACCTGTGAGCAGAAAGATGAGACTGGTGCACGGCTGGCCCGAGGCTATCAGCTCATTGCCAGGCAGATATTTCAGAAAGTGGAACTTGAATTTGCCCACAATCTCCGACATCCGCTCGTAGCTCGAGCCGCGGAACAACGGCAAGTCCATCAGGGTCTCTATCATACTGTCCATAGAAGGGTGGTTTTTCAGGGGTGCGTTTGGTTTACGTTAGTTAATTTTTAACAATCAAGTGCGGCCGTATGTTTGCTCCGGTTTAAGGAAAATGTAGGAAACAAGCGGAAACCGCAGGGCGCAGATTATGGCTATAGCACTGCAAAAATACAAAAAAATTACAGAACGTGTGCCCCGGAATTGCTATCTTTGCACGTCGACTAACCCAATACCTGAACGTAAATGCTAATTCCGCACATTATATCATACAAAATCCTGTCCGTAGCCCTTGCTGCGGGCCTTGCTTTGTCGCTGACCGCCTGCGAGGGAGGCAGCTCACTCACACCCGATGTGCCCGACACTCCCTCCGGCGGCCAGAAAACAGTGCCCGTCACCGTCCTGGACTACACTCCCGCACCGGGCCAGTTCGTCAACGAGATGCCGCTTTATGCCGAGGGCGACACCTACCAGGCCATCCTCGCCAAGGCACAGCAGGCTCTGGACCGCGGCTACTGCGTGAGCCTCGGAGCCTTCGGCGGCTCCATCACCCTGAAACTCAACACCCCCATCACCCACGACCCCGCATCGGCCGACGGCGACTTCCGCGTGCTCGGCAATGCGTTCATGAACCTGCGCGACGGCCGCATCACCGGTGGCTCGTCCGAACCGGGCGTGATACAGGTGATGGACGATGCCAACGCCAACGGCCTCCCCGACGACGAATGGTGCACCATCCTCCCCGATTCGCCGGCCACGCCTCTCACTGTAACCTACTCACGCCACCGCGACGGCGACTCCGACACCGACTTCATCCCCTGGACGGCCTCCGACGGCACATCAGGCTTCCTGAACCGCGTGTACTCCAACCACAAGCACATGTTCTTCCCGGCATGGCTTCCCGCCGACTGCCAGTCGATAACCGTCACCGGACTGTCGATTCCTGACAACGCCCAGCTCAATGCCGCCACCGCCACCTGGGATTTCTTCCCCGTTGGACGCACTGCCGACTCGTACCCCAACACCGACCCCCGTTCGGCCGTAAGCATAGCCGACGCCGTCCGTGCCGACGGCTCGCCCGCAGGGCTGACACGCATCAGCTTTGTGCGCGTATACACCGGCGTCCTCGCCTGCCACGGCGCCGTCGGCGACGAATCAACCGAGATCTGTGGCATCCAGGCCATGCACTGACAGCGCCATGAGGCCTGTGGCAGAGACTGTCATACACTGCTGCCCCTCAGCAGCTCCCATATAAGTGCTTTTTATGCAGTATGTTAGCCAAAATCGCAACATTTTGGCATGGGATTTGTTTATACATTAAACGGAGCCGGTAAAAACGGACACCGCACTCTGATGTGCGCCGATGCCCATGTAACCGTAACTCCATTTATAAATAAGCAAAATCAAAACATAAACACATAAAAATAAAAACTCAAACTATTATGGGAAAAATTATAGGCATAGACCTCGGCACCACCAACTCGTGCGTAGCCGTTCTCGAGGGTAAAGACCCCGTTGTGATTCCTAACAGCGAAGGACGCAACACCACCCCGTCCGTAGTGGCTTTCGTGGCCGACGGAGAGCGCAAAGTTGGCGACCCCGCCAAGCGTCAGGCCATCACTAACCCCACCCGCACCATATACTCCATCAAGCGCTTCATGGGCGAAACCTATGACCAGGTGGAGAAAGAGATAGAACGCGTGCCATACAAAGTGGTTCGCGGCGACAACAACACACCCCGTATCGACATCGACGGCCGCCAGTACACCCCCCAGGAAATCTCCGCAATGATCCTTCAGAAAATGAAGAAGACAGCCGAAGACTACCTCGGACAGACCGTTACCGAAGCCGTCATCACCGTGCCCGCATACTTCAACGACTCCCAGCGTCAGGCCACCAAGGAAGCCGGCGAGATCGCAGGCCTCACCGTTAAGCGTATCGTCAACGAGCCCACAGCGGCCGCACTCGCTTACGGCCTCGACAAGAGCAACAAGGACCAGAAGATCGCCGTGTTCGACCTCGGCGGCGGCACATTCGATATCTCGATCCTCGAACTCGGCGACGGAGTGTTCGAAGTGAAGTCGACCAACGGCGACACACACCTCGGCGGTGACGACTTTGACCACGTGATCATCGACTGGCTCGCCGACGAGTTCCAGAAAGACGAGGGCGTGGACCTCCGTCAGGACCCCATGGCAATGCAGCGACTCAAAGAGGCAGCCGAGAAAGCCAAAATCGAGCTTTCAAGCACCACCTCAACCGAGATCAACCTCCCCTACATCATGCCCGTCAACGGTATTCCCAAGCACCTTGTGAAGACCCTCACACGCGCCAAGTTCGAGCAGCTCGCCGACAAACTCATCCAGGCCACCCTCGGCCCCTGCGAGCAGGCCCTCAAGGATGCAAAGATGACACCCGCCGACATCGACGAAGTCATCCTCGTGGGCGGTTCAACCCGTATCCCCGCCATCCAGCAGATCGTTGAGAAGTTCTTCGGCAAAGCTCCCTCCAAGGGCGTAAACCCCGACGAAGTTGTGGCAGTAGGCGCAGCCATCCAGGGCGGCGTGCTCAGCGGTGACGTCAAGGACGTCCTCCTGCTCGACGTGGTGCCCCTGTCCGTAGGTATCGAAACACTCGGCGGCGTCATGACCAAGCTCATCGAAGCAAACACCACCATCCCCACCCGCAAGAGCGAGACATTCTCTACCGCAGCCGACAACCAACCCTCGGTTGAAATTAACGTCCTCCAGGGCGAACGCCCCATGGCCAAGGACGACAAGCTCCTCGGCAAGTTCCACCTCGACGGAATCGCTCCCGCACCCCGCGGCATCCCCCAGATCGAAGTTACCTTCGAAATCGACGCCAACGGCATCCTCAACGTAACCGCCAAGGACAAAGCCACCGGCAAGGAACAGTCCATCCGCATCGAGGCATCGTCAGGCCTGACCGACGCTGAAATCAAGCGCATGAAGGACGAAGCAGAGGCCAACGCCGCCGCCGACGCCAAGGAGAAAGAGCGCATCGACAAGCTCAACCACGCCGATGCCATGATCTTCAGCACCGAAAAGCAGCTCGGCGAGTTCGGCGACAAGATTCCCGCCGACAAGAAAGCCGCCATCGAAGGCGCCCTCCAGAAACTGAAAGACGCCCACAAGGCCCAGGACCTCGCCGGCATCGACGCCGCCATCAAGGAAATCGAGACCACATTCGGCGCTGCCCAGCAGGACATCCTCAACGCCCAGGCACAGGCCCAGCAGGCCGGAGCCAACCCCGGCGCCCAGGCAGGCCCCCAGCCCGGCAACAACAACCCCGATGACCACGTAACCGACGTAGACTTCGAAGAAGTGAAATAAGGATACTGAAAATTCATAACAAAATGAGGTGTAGCTCAACGAGTTACACCTCATTTTTATTTACGCATTTCTCGCGAAGCTTCAAAAGCGATTCGACACTCCGCTCGGCGAATACGAGTAACACGTCCCTGACAGACAACGACAAGGCGCCGCTTCCACCGGGTGGTGGAGGCGGCGCCTCGCGTAGTGTCAGGGTAGGGTGGGGGTTACTTCACCAGCACCTTGGCGGCGTTGTTGCCGCTGCGGCGAATGTAGAGACCCGGGGTCAGGGCTTCGCGGTTGAGCTTCATGCCCTGCAGGTTGTAGTATTCGGCGGCGGTGTCGTTGGCAGCGTCGTCGGCGGTGATGTCGGTCACGCCGCTCGAACGGGTGCTGTAGTAGTTCGACTCGCCCGATTCTTCCTCGCCGTCAACGGCGGTTACGTGGTACACGTGGCCGTCCTTGTAGTCGGTGCCGTTCACGCGGTAGGTGGTGCCGGTCACTCCGGTGGCGATGGCCATTCCGTCGCAGTATACGTTGTAAGTCAGCTGGTTCTGTGCGGCAGCCTTGGCGGGATGCTCCACGTCGGCAGTCTTCAGGATGGCTGTGATCCACCAGTTCTGGTCAATCTTGAACTTGGTCTTCAGCGAGTACCAGTAGCCCATGTTGCCCGAGCTCGATACCAGGTCGCCGAAGCCGGAGACGGCGGGGCTGTTGTCGGTGCCGAGCGGACGCACGCCGGTGGCGTAGTTTGAGTAATAGCCCACGGCATAGTCGGTGCCGGGCAGTATCTCGACGGGCTCGTTAAGGCGCACGTCGTTGTCGCCTACCACCAGGGTGGATACGGGTACAGACTGAGAGTATACGATGTTCTCGCCCTTGAGCACCACCACCGACAGCGAGTTGAGGTCGGTGCTCAGCAGGCCGAACGACACATGGTCAATCTGCTTGCCAACGTGTTCCTTGAGCTGGTCGGCGCTGAACTTGATGGCGGCGTAGGAGTCAACCGTGCCGCTGGTCTTGGTCAGGCCCAGACCGGAGCGCTCGTTCTTGCTGATGTAGCTCAGGCGGGTAGCCGATGCAGGCGACTGCCATGTAAGCGTGAGGCCTTCCTCGTCGGGAGCACCTTCCAGTCCGTAGGGGGCCACGGCCTTCTGGGCGATGGTGTTGCTGAAGGTGATCACCTTCGACTTGGGCGATTCCCAGCCGTTCTCGTAGACGGCGGTAACGTAGTACTGCATCTGGCCGAAGCGCTTCACGCTCTCGCCGAAGGTCTTGGCGGTGGTGTTGGCTGCGAGCTCACCGTTGCGGTAAACGTTGAACGACAATGCTGTGGGCGCTGCGGGAGCCTTGGCGGGAGCCTTGCTCTCAAACTTGCTGTCCACGCCCAGGGTGCGCTCGGCCTTGACGGAGCTGCGGCTCACCACGTTGCCCAGGTTGCCCTGGCGGGCTATGCTCTGCTTGCCCTGTTCGGCGGGAGTCACCACGCCGGCGATGTAGATGTTATAGTTGTTGTAAGTGGAGTTGACCGTGCCCAGGTTGATCCATGAGCGGCCGGCCGTCAGGCTGACACGGGCGCCGCCGTTCACCACCGGGCCTTCGTCCAGGATGATGGCGTTGTTGCCGGCGGGGATTGTGGCGTCATAGGCCATGATGAGGTCCTGGGTTCCGTCAATCTCCACCGGGGTGTCGAGCTTCACGTCGTACATGGCCATGGGCTCGAGCTCGCCGTCGGCAATGTTGACAACCGACAGGGCCTGCCCTTTGGCGGTGAACACGCCTATGCGCAGGTCCTTGACTGCTGCGCCGATGGCCACCTTCAGCGTGTGGATCTTGGCGCCCTTGTAGGCCTGGAGCTCGTCGGCGGAGAACTGCTGGCCCCACATCATGGGCATTTCCTCGTCAAAGCCTACGATGTAGGTGGGAGTGCCGCAGTGGGTCAGCTCCTTGTCCATCGACCATGCCATGTTGAACTCCTTGGTCGACTTGTCGAAAGTGGCGTCGGACACCAGCGGAGCCGAGTATGCGGCGGGCAGAGCCACGTTGAGGCTCACCTCGTCGGCCATGCTTGCGCGGTCGGCCTGGCGGGTGGTTACGGTGTAAGTGTACTTGCCGGGAGCGGGCACCACGTCCTTGAGCTCGGTGGCGCTCATGCCGGTGGCGATTGTCTCGCCGTTGCGGGTCACGTCGTAGGTGAAGCTGCCGGCATTGCTCGATGCGCCTTCCAGCGTGGCCGAGAGCATCCAGTTGCCGGGCAGGTTGCCCTGGCCCAGGGTTTTCCAGCTGGGCTTGGACTTCAGGAAGTTGGTGCTGTTGGGCGACGAAGTGGAGAACGAGTTGCCCTTCACCTCCACTGCGGCGCCGTTGTCGCAGCTGATGGGGTGGGCCTTGGGTGTGTGCAGCACGTAAAGGCCGTAGGCATAGTCATGTCCGGGTTCCAGTGCGAAGGGCTCGTCGAGGGTGAATGTGCTCCACTCGTTGGCCTTGATGGCGGCCACTGCTTCGGCGCTGACAGCCTGCGAGTAAACCAGCACATTGTCCTTCATCACCCACAGGGTGATGCCCGACATCACCGACTCGGCGAAGTGCATGTTGATGGCCGTGATCTTGGCGTTTGAGCCGAAAGCGTGGAGGTCGGAGGCGCTGAACAGGTTGCGCACCCACACCTTGGTGTTCGACGACGCGGTGCCGCCGATGGAGTTGGCGGCGGTTCCGGAGCCCCAGGTCAGGGAGTTGCCGCCGGCAAGTGGAGCCGTCCACGACAGGCCCACGTTGAAGTCGCTCACGGAGGCCTTGGCAATGTTCACAGCCGGCAGATAGGCGTCGTAGGCGGTGGTGGTCAGAGTTCGGGGGTTGGTAGCGGCCTTGGTGCCGTCGGCGGCCACGGCCTCCACGGCGTAGGTGTGGGTGCCGGTGATGCCCTCCACGGTGTACTCGGTGTCGGTCACCGTGGCTTTCACTGCGCCGTCAACCAGCACATTGTACGATGCGGCCTCAGTGTCGGCGTCATTGGCCAGGTTGGCCGTGATCAGGTACTCGCCGTTGTTGGTGGCCACCCAGTTCTTGCCGTCGGTCGAGAACAGGTCGCCGCGGCCGGCGGCGTCGGAGTGCTCGTCCTTGATGGCCACGAAGTCGGCGTTAGAGCCGTGCTCGAACATCACCACCATGCGGTAGTCGTGTCCGGCCTCGATGGTGACTGGTGCCGACAGGGCCACGCGCTCCCAGCTGTTCTTCACGTATTTGCTCATGTCGCAAGTGCCCTCAGCCACCTTCTGGCCGTCGCGCTCCACCCACACCTTGGCCGAAGCCACGGGACGGTAGTGGAACACGGAGATGGCCTCGATCTTGTCGCCGATGTTGTCGGTGAGGTCGGCGGCGGTGAACAGCGACGACACATAAGTCAGCACCGCCTTCTGCGGGTCGGTAGATGTGGCGTTGTCGCCGTCATAGTCGCGCCCGGAGTGCCATTTCAGCTCCTTTGCGGCGGTAGGTGCCTGCCATGCCAGGTTCACCTTGTCGTAGGCGGCGGTGGCCTTCAGTGTGTGCGGAGGCTGCACGCCCGCCCATGCCTGGGCTGTGGCTCCGATAGCCATCAGCGCAAACATAGAACGTGTAAAAGTAAATTTCATAAGAATGAGATTATAATTAATGGAATGTTGCGGAAATCTTGGAAACCCGTGATCAAAATCGCCTCCAGGCGGCTTGATGCCGCAAAGTTAAGTGTTTTGTTTCATATCTCGTAACTATTTTATGTGTTTTTTTGACTTATAGGCTGAATTATTAACACATAAATATCGCCATAGCCCGATAAATCGTCTGTCAGCATTGCTATCAAGGTGCAAAAAAATAACTCAGACACTCCGCCTGCCTTTGGCGGATGTCTGAGCTTACATGTAGTAAAAAAGCAACCTGCCGCGGCAAGTGCCGACGGCGGCCGGGAGGCAGTCCCTTTGTTGTTGGCCTCCCGTTTTGGTCACCCCGGCCTTTTCAGCAAAGACCGGAGCGCCTTGATGGAATAATTGAGTCCCCAGGCTCAATTCCTGCTATAACCATAAATATTACGATGTTCGTGTTTGTCGTTCGTTGGAGGGGGGTGGAGGCAAGGACAAGATGATGCGGCGTGCCGTGCCGTCCTTGCGCCTGCAAGTCGGTTTCCCGATTTTGCACGGCTAAGATACCCCAATTCCTTTCCCTATGCCAAATAAAATCAGTGATTACCCCCTTTTTGTCGGTGAATGGCCATTTTGTTGCCGCTCGTTAATGCGTTTCAAATGGAATTTTGTCAATTTGCGCATCAATTCCCGTCATTTTCACTAAATTTGCGCCGTGAACACCTCCGACTCCCGCAAAAGCCACCTCCTCCTGGCCCTGATGTACGTCCCCATCGTGGGCGTGCCGCTCGTCTACATCCTGGTGTCGCTCGTGGCGGGCGATTCCGTTTCCGAGCAGTGGAACGACGGCTTTCTGCGGTCGCTCATCTCGTTCATTGTCCTCTTTTCGGTCAATGTGCTGATGCTCAGATTCATATTCCGCCGAGGCCACACCGTGGGCTACGTCATGGCCCTTGTGGTGCTCATGGCGGCGTTTGTCGGCTTCTCGTTCTACAACGAGGCCGTACACGATCCCGGCCCCGGAACCGTCTCAGCCATGCGGATATTCCACGGCGGCCCGCGCCCGGCGCTGCTCGACGCCTTCATCGGCTTCCTCATCATCTGTGCCAGCCTGTCGGTCAACATAGTCTACAACTACATGCGCGAGCGCCGCCGCAACTCCGACCTCGAGAAGGAGCACTACCGCCGCGAGCTGGAGTATCTCAAGGCCCAGATCAACCCCCACTTCGCCATGAACATGCTCCACAATGTCCACACCCTTGTGGAGATAGACCCCGCGCGCGCCCAGAAGATGATTGTGGAGCTCTCCAAACTGCTCCGCTACGTGCTCTACGAGGGCGACAAACCCCTCGTGCCCCTATCCACCGAGGTCGGCTTCCTGCAGACCTTCCTCACGCTGATGTCCATGCGCTATTCCCCCTCGCGAGTGTCCGTGTCGTTCACCTTCCCCGAGCGCATGCCCGCCGTGTCGGTGCCCCCGCTGCTCTTCATCGTGCCCGTTGAGAACGCCTTCAAGCACGGCGTCAGCTACCGCACGCACTCCAAGCTGCGCTTCCACCTGTCGTGCCACGAGGGATGCGTGTCGCTGACATCCACCAACACACTCCATCCCCAGGCCCCCGACGCCGTGCCCGGCATAGGCCTGCGCAACATGGTGAGCCGCCTCAACCTCCTCTTCCCCGACCGCTACACCTACACCGTCGACACCACAGCCGACACCTATACCGCAACCCTGATTATCCCCTACGATGAAACCCCTGAAATGCGTGGCAATTGACGATGAGCCCCTGGCCCTCAGCAAGCTGGGCAGCTACATAGAGCGCACCCCCTCGCTGCGGCTTGTGGCGCTGTGCGAGAGTCCGCTCGAAGCCCTGTCGGTGATAGCCGACAACGAGATTGACGCCCTCTTTCTGGACATCAACATGCCCGATATGAACGGCTTCCAGCTCCTCGAGCAGCTGCCTTACCGGCCTCTCACTGTATTCACCACCGCCTACTCCGAGTATGCCGTCGACAGCTACCGATTCGCAGGCGTGGACTACCTGGTCAAGCCATTCGACTTCATCACCTTCCAGCGCGCCGTCACCCGCCTGGTCAAATACCATTCGTTCATCTCAGCCGGAAAGGACGACCCCCAATCGCCGCAACCCGTGCCGCCCCGTGGCGCCACTCCGCCCGCGCGACAGTCCATATATGTAAAGGTGGACTACCGCTACGTCAACGTGCGCCTCGACGACATAGAGTACATCAAAGGCATGAACGAGTACGTCCAGATCTTTGTCCGCGACCGCCGTCCGCTCATGTCGCACGTGTCCATGCGCCAGATCCTCGAAACTCTCCCGCCACAGTTCCTCCAGGTGCACCGCTCATTCATTGTCAACATGGACCGTGTCAGCCAGGTGGAGCGCATGTCCATCGTCACCGACACAGACACACGCCTCGCCGTCAGCGACTCCTACCGCCAGAGCCTACTTGACTACCTGGTGGCCAACTCACCCTCCCGACGACAGTAAGAATCAATACACATACATATATAATTAATATGCAATATCGTTTCTGCGGCCACAGCGGCCTCCAGCTCCCCGTCATCTCGCTGGGCCTGTGGCACAACTTTGGCGACGTTGACCGCTTCGCCACCATGAAGGAGACGGCCTTCCTCGCCTTCGACAGCGGCGTGACGCACTTCGACCTCGCCAACAACTACGGACCCCCAACGGGCAGCGCCGAGACAAACTTCGGCCGCATCCTCCGCGAGGGCCTCGGCACCCACCGCGACGAAATCATAGTCACCTCCAAGGCCGGACACCTAATGTGGCCGGGCCCATACGGCGACGGCGGATCGCGCAAGTACATCATGGCCAGCATCGACCAGAGCCTGCGGCGCACCGGCCTCGAGTATTTCGACATATTCTACAGCCACCGCTATTGCCCCGAGACACCCCTCGAGGAGACCGTGCAGGCCCTCATCGACATTGTCCACGCCGGCAAGGCCCTCTATGTGGGCCTCTCCAAGTATCCCGCCCAAGTGGCCGAGCAGGCCTGCGCCATGATGCGCGCCCAGAATGTGCGATGCCTCGTGTACCAGGACCGCTACAACCTGCTCTGCCGCAAGCCCGAGGAGGAGCACACCGCCATGATCGAGCGCCTCGGCCTCGGATTCGTGGCCTTCTCGCCCCTGGCACAGGGCCTGCTCACCGACCGCTATCTCAACGGCATCCCCGCTGACTCGCGCGCCGCGCGCCCCTCCGGCTACCTGCGCACCGACCAGGTCACCCCCCAGGTGATCGACAGCATGCGCCGTCTCAACGCCCTCGCCGCCGACCACGGCCTCAGCCTCGCCCAGTTCGCCCTGGCCTGGCTGCTGAGCCGTCCGGCCCTCACCTCCGTGATAGTCGGCGCCAGCTCCCCGGCCCAGCTCCGCGACAGCCTCCGTGCCGCCGACCTCCCCCCGTTGAGCCCCGAAATCCTCGCCGCCATCCCCGCCACCCTCTGAATCAACCTATACGACTTATAAGATTTTTGTGTCTTGTAAGTCGTATATTTTTGTCGGATGCGGCGTTTTTGCGAAAAAATTGCTAACTTTGCCACTGACGTCTCCGTGTTGGAGGCTCGCTCCGGGGCGCCCGTCATCACCTGGCACCGCCGCCTTATATCCGATACCACTGAACTTACCGGCAACAGATGCCTATCACCATCCAGAATTCAACCTTCAACACCACCCGTGTTGTCTTCCTGGGGCTGCTCAGCGCCTTCGGACCATTCGTCATGGACATGTATCTCGCCGGATTCCCCGAGATTGTGGCCTACTACCGCTCTGTGCCCTCTATGGTGCAGATGTCGCTGGCATCGTGCACCATCGGACTGGCCGTCGGACAGCTGGTGTTCGGCGCGCTGAGCGACTGGGCCGGGCGCAAGCCGCCGCTCATGTTCTCGCTCATCGTCTATCTGCTCATGTCGCTGGCCTGCGTCTATGCGCCGTCGGTGGGCGTGTTCATCGCCGCACGCTTTTTCCAGGGCCTGGCGGCCTCGGGCGGAGTGGTGATATCGCGCTCTATCGCCGCCGACACCTACATAGGCGGCACTCTGGCCACCATGTACGGCATCATAGGCATGATCAACGGCGTGGCCACCGTGCTGGCGCCCATGTTCGGCGGTTTTGTGGTTGAGCTGTTCGGCTGGCACGGCGTGTTCTGGCTGCTGTGCGTCATAGGCATGGCCATGCTCACCATGGGCGTGTGGTTCGAGGAGTCGCTGCCGCCGCAACGACGCATCCCCCTCGATCTCCGCGCCATGCTCGCCGGCCTGCGGGAACTGCTGCACTCGCGCATCTATGTGGGCTCGGTGCTCCAGTACGGCCTGTTCATGGGCCTCATCTTCCTCAATCTGGCCTCCGGACCGTTCATCCTGAGCCGATTCGGCCTCGATGCCTCCGAAATCTCCATCACCTTCGGCGTCAACTCCGTGGCGCTGGCCGTGGCCTCGCTCTTCGCGCCTCGTTTCGGCACCATGCTCGCCGTTATGCGTATGGCCAACATCGGCGCCATGTGCACTTCGCTGCTCCTTGCCTGCTCGCTGCTGTTCGGCCTGGGCTTCTGGGCCTACGAGGTGGCCGTTTTCATCCTCTACCTCTTTGTGGGCGCCATGCTCACGGCAGTGGCCACGGTGAGCATGGATGCCGCGCGGCTCCACTCCGGCATCGGCTCCGCGGTTTATGGTGCCATGGGCTATGTGGTGGGCAGCGTGGTGTCGCCGCTTACCGGCCTGGCCGACATATCACTGTCGGCGTCCATAGCCTTTGTGGCCGTGTCGGCGGCGGCCCTGGCGCTGATGCTGCCGGTGCGTCAGCGGGCATAAGAAAACGGACGCTGCAGTCAGTGACTGCCGCGCCCGTATTGCGTTTTTGTCATGGAAGCCGGTCCTAAGAATGGCTCCGGATTTTTACGATTCGCCGGTGAAGAAGCACTGCACCTTGCCAACCTTCAGCTTGCCCTCGAGCTTGACGGGGATGCGCTTGGCGTCGGAGCTGATCCAAGCGTCCATGTCGTCCGAGGTCTTCTTGCCGCCTTCGCCGGTGAAGGTGAAGCGGATGTGGTAGGCCGGATACGTGCCCAGGTCGGTCTTAACTTTGTCGGTGCCTATGTATTTGATGGTCAGTACCTCCTTGCGTTTGCCGCTGTAAATGTTCATCGACACCACGTGGCCCGGCTTCCAGCTCTGGTAGGGCAGGGCGCGCATGTAGTAGAACGACGACAGCATGTCAACCGTGGTGCCGTAGGCCTCGAGAGTGCGCTTCTCGTTGCGGGTCATCTTGCCTTTTTCGTCCCATTTGTAGCGCTGACATTCGCCGATGGTTTTGGCGCCCTTGTAGGAGTAGCGCACCATGTCGTGCTTGTGGTCGCTGCCCTCGTGAGCTTTCTTCACATATACCAGGGGTTTGAAAGTTTCGCGCACGATGGTTCCCTGCAGGGTGTCGCGCACCTTGAAGAAGCGGTCGGCCCAGTTCTCGGAGCGGGCCGTGAGCTGGGTGTGGTAGTGCTCGTTGATGTTGCGTATGGTCAGTGTGGCGCGTCCGGCTTGCTTGTGTACCAGGCCCCACTTGTACATCACCTTGTAGTTGAGAGTCTCGTTGGGGAAGCGGTGGGTGATGGCCGGTGCGTTGCTGGCATTGGCGCATATGGCAAACACGGTGAGGCACAGTGCGATGATGGTGCGTAATGAATGTTTCATATCTTTCAGTAGTAGTGAGCATGGCGGCATTTTGCCGTCACCGGGCGGGGCTTTCTATGCCCCACTTAAACAAATAGACAACTACCGCGCCAAAAAGTTTAATTATGTGCCTGCTTTATTGGCAGCGTGCCTTCCTCGTCGAAGTCCAGGGGCAGGGCATTGCGCGTGGACTGCTCTATGCGTTTGTTGCGCCAGCACTTGCGGCACACGGCCACATAGCGGTCGTTGCCGCCTATCTCCACCTGCGCGCCCTCGCTCACAAAGTTGCCGTCGGAGTCGATGCGCGCGTTCACTATGGTCTTGCGCCCGCAGTTGCAGGTGCTCTTTATCTCGTCGATGGTGTCGGCAATCTCGAACAGACGGCGCGAGCCCTCGAACAGGCGGCTCTGAAAGTCGGTGCGCAGGCCGTAGCAGATCACATTGGTGCCGAAATCGTCAACCACGCGCGAGAGCTGGTCAACCTGCGCCGCGCTCAGGAACTGAGCCTCGTCGATGAGGAACCAGTCGATGATTTTGTCCTCCTGGCGGAACATCTGCTTGGCCATGGCGTAGAGGTCGGACTCGGGGTAGACCCACTCGCAGTGGCGCTCGATGCCGATGCGCGAGCGTATCACGCTCTTGCCCTCGCGGGTGTCGATTACGGGCTTGAAGCAGCGGTAGCTCATGTTGCGCTCCTCGAAGTTGTAGGCCGTGGTCAGCAGCATGGCCGTCTTGGCGGAGCCCATGGTGCCGTAGCGGAAGTATAGTTTGCCTTTTCTGTTCATTTTGTTTAGGGGGTTTGCACCCGTCTCGGATTGGATTGAGCGCCAAAGTTAGCAACTTTTTCGGTGCCGCGAAGCCCTTTGTCAGTAATATTATGAACAATCTCGTTTTTTTTGCGTAATTTTGCGCCACTAAAAACACTCCCCCAATATTTATAAAATATTATGGCACAACCCGAAGTTCGTGTGCGCTTTGCACCCTCGCCCACAGGCCCCCTCCACATCGGAGGCGTGAGAACGGCTTTGTACAACTATATATTCGCCCGTCAGAATGGCGGTAAAATGATTCTCCGCATCGAAGACACTGATTCGCAGCGCTTTGTACCCGGAGCCGAAGACTATATCAACGAGTCGCTCAAGTGGCTCGGCATCGAGATTGACGAAGGCGTGCGCGAAGGCGGCCCCTACGGCCCCTACAAGCAGAGCGAGCGCCGCGACATATACCGCCAGCACGTGGACATGCTCCTCAAAGCCGGAAAGGCTTACATTGCCTTCGACACCCCCGAAGAGCTCGAGGCCAAGCGCAACGAGGTGAAGAACTTCCAGTACGACGCCTCAACGCGCATGTCCATGCGCAACTCTCTGTCGCTCGGCGAGGAGGAGACCAAGCGCCTCATCGACGAGGGCAACAAGTATGTGGTCCGCTTCAAGATTGAGCCCGGACGCGCCGTCGAGGTCAACGACGGCCTGCGCGGCGTGGTGACAATCAAGAGCGACATCCTCGACGACAAAGTGCTCTACAAGAGCGCCGACGACCTGCCCACCTACCACCTGGCCAACATCGTCGACGACCACCTGATGAAGATTTCGCACGTGATCCGCGGCGACGAGTGGCTCTCGTCCGCTCCCCTCCACGTGCTCCTCTACGAGGCTTTCGGCTGGACCGACACCATGCCGCAGTTCATACACCTGCCCCTGCTCCTCAAGCCTGACGGCAAGGGCAAGCTCTCAAAGCGCGACGGCGACCGCCTCGGCTTCCCCGTGTTCCCCCTCGAGTGGCACGACCCCAAGTCCGGAGCCGTCTCGACCGGCTACCGCGAGTCGGGCTATCTCCCCGAGGCCGTTGTCAACTTCCTGGCCCTCCTGGGATGGAACCCCGGCGACGACACCGAGGTGCTCAGCATGGCCGACCTCATCCAGAAGTTCTCATTCGAGCACTGCTCGCGCTCCGGCGCCAAGTTCGCATTCGAGAAGGGCAAGTGGTTCAACCACGAGTATCTCATGAAGCTCCCCGACGACCGTCTGGCCGAGCTCTTCAAACCCATCATGCGCGAGCACGGTGTTGACCCCGAAGCCTTTGGCGACGAGTACATTGCCCGCGCCGTAGGCATGGTGAAGAGCCGCATCAACTTTGTCCGCGACCTCTGGGACCAGGCCGCATTCTTCTTTGTCCGCCCCGAGGACTATGCCGAAAAGGCCGTGAAGAAGCGCTGGACTCCCGGCATGGACCAGGTGATGGCCGAGCTCGTTACCGTGCTCAACAATCTGCCCTCGTTCAAGAGCGCCGACGCCGAACCCGTGGTGCTCAAGTGGATCGAGGACAAGGGCTACCACCTTGGCAACGTGATGAACGCCTTCCGCCTCACCGTGGTGGGCGACTGCAAGGGCCCCCACATGTTCGACATCACCGAGCTCATGGGCCTGGCCGAGACCGAGGCGCGCATCCTCAAGGGCATTGACGCCATCAATGCCAAAGTGGCATCTCAGGCAAGCGCTGAATGAGCACCCTCTACAACCTGGGCATACACGTCATGTCGCTCGGAGCCCACGTGGGTGCGCTGCACTCGCCCAAGCTCAAGCTCATGATTGAAGGTCACCGCGACTCCATTGCGCGCATCCTCGAAGCGCGACGCAAAAAGGCGCCCCAGGGCTTCGACATCTGGTTCCACGCTGCCTCGCTCGGCGAGTTCGAGCAGGCGCGCCCCATCATCGAGGCTTACCGCAAGGTGCGCCCGGACCACACGGTGCTCCTCACATTTTTCTCGCCGTCAGGCTACACCGTCCGCAGCAACTACCCCCTGGCCGACTGCGTGGCCTACCTGCCGTTCGACACCCCTCGCGCCGTCTGCCAGTTTCTTGATGCAGCGCGTCCCCGCACTGCCGTCTTCGTCAAGTACGAGTTCTGGGCCAACTTCCTCGGCGAGCTCCACAAGCGCCATGTGCCGTGCTATCTGGTGTCGGCCATCTTCCGCGCTTCGCAGCCATTCTTCAAGCCGTGGGGCGGTATGTTCCGCGCCATGCTCGGCGATTTCACCCACATTTTCGTCCAGGACGAGACCTCGGCGCAGATTCTCGCCACCGTGGGCTGCACCAATGTGACCGTGGCCGGCGACACCCGCTTTGACCGCGTACACAAGATAATGACCGACGCCCCCGGCGTGCCCGCCATTGAAAAGTGGCTCTCCGCCGATCCCGATGCCTTCAGCATGGTGGTGGGCAGCTCCTGGCAGCCCGACGAGGCTTGCTACATACCCTGGCTCAACGCGCACCCGCAGTGCCGCGCCATCGTCGCTCCGCACGAGTTCGACGAGTCGCGCCTCAAGGCCCTCCGCGCCTCCATCACCGGCAAATCCGTGCTCTGGAGCCAGGTGAAGGACTCGTCCGAAGGTATTCCGGCTGACACCCAGGTGCTTGTCATCGACTGTTTCGGCCTGCTGTCGTCCATCTACCGTTATGGCAAGGTGGCAATCATCGGCGGCGGCCTGGGTGCAGGCATCCACAACATCAACGAGGCAGCCGTCTACGGCATACCCGTGGCATTCGGCCCCAACCACCAGAAGTTCCGCGAGGCCCTCGACCTCCTCGACCGCGGCGGCGCCGCCACATACCAGAACCGCGCCCAGCTCGAGGCCATCCTCGACCGCTGGCTTGCCGACAGCCCGGCTGTCAGCGAGGCCGGAAGGCACTGCGCCGACTATGTGCGCGAAAATCTCGGTGCCACCGACACCATACTCAACCATCTGCTCAACAACTGATTATGAAAATTGGTGATATAGACCTTGGTGAACGCCCCGTGGTGCTGGCGCCCATGGAGGACGTCACCGATGCATCTTTCCGCCTCATCTGCAAGGAGATGGGCGCCGACATGACCTACACCGAGTTTGTCAGCGCCGATGCCCTGATACGCAACATTGCCGCCACCACACGCAAGCTGGAGATAAACCCCGGCGAGCGCCCCACGGCTATCCAGATCTACGGCCGCGACGTTGACTCAATGGTCGAGGCCGCGAAGATTGTGGAGGAGGCGCACCCCGACATTCTCGACATCAACTTCGGATGCCCCGTCAAGAAAGTGGCCGGCAAGGGCGCCGGCGCCGGTATGCTCCGCGACATCCCCAAGATGCTCGAGATCACACGCGCCGTGGTCCGCGCCGTCAATCTCCCCGTCACCGTCAAGACACGCCTCGGATGGGACCACGAGAACAAGATTATCGTGGACCTCGCCGAGCAGCTCCAGGACTGCGGCATCCGCGCTCTGACCGTGCATGGCCGCACCCGTTCGCAGATGTACACCGGCCAGGCCGACTGGGAGTTCATTGCCCGCGTCAAGGAGAATCCCCGCCTCAGCATCCCCGTCATCGGCAACGGCGACATCACCACCCCGCAGCTTGCCCGCGACGCTTTCAGCCGCTACGGCGTTGACGGCGTGATGATTGGCCGCGCGTCAATCGGCGCTCCGTGGATATTCAACCATGTGAAGCAGGCCATGACGAACCCCGACGGCTTGTTCACACCGCTGCCCCTGGCCGAGCAGTTCCGCCTCATCCGCCGCCAGATCACCGAGAGCGTTGACCGCATCGACGAGTACCGCGGCATACTCCACATACGCCGCCACCTCGCCGCCTCGCCCCTGTTCAAGGGAATTCCCGATTTCCGCCCCACGCGCATCGAGATGCTCCGCGCCGACACCCTCGACTCGCTCATGGCCGTCCTTGACCGCGTGGAGGCGCTCCTGGCCTGATTGCCCGGCCATTTGGCACATTCATCCACAATCCTGGTCTGCTATTGCCGTTTACGCGCTTTATGTGTAAATTTGCAGTGAAATATCCGAAAACACACACAATGCACAGAATAATTTCATCCATACTGCTCTCCATCTTCGCCGTGGCTGCATCCTTCGCCGCCAATCCCGTACAGGACTACACCATCGCTGCCGGCGATTTCTCCGAGCTCAAGGTCATCGACCCCATCAACGTGGTGTACAAGTGCGTGCCCGATTCCGCCGGCACAGTGGCTTTCAGCTGCGAGCCCGAGGTTGCGCCCATGATTTTGGTGAGCAACGACAAAAATGTGCTCAAAATCCAGATACAGTCCGACATCGCTCCCGGCTACAAGCTGCCCACGCTCCACGTCTACTCCAACTTTATCTCCAAGGCCGAAAACTCAGGCGACTCCACACTCACCGTGGCTTCGCCGGCTTCTACCGCCAACCTGCGTCTGCGAGTGATAGGCAACGGCCAGATTGTGGCCACCGGTCTGCATGCCACTGTGGTTGAGGCTCGCATCGACACCGGCAGTGGCTCGCTCGTGGCCTCCGGACAGGCCAACTGGGTGAAGCTCCGCACAGTGGGCACCGGCAACGTGGAGGCCGGAGCCCTCAAGGCCGAAAAGGGCAGCATCTTCATCGGCGGCACCGGCTCGGTTGACTGCCAGGTGTCCAAGGAGCTGACCGTGACCGGTCTGGGTTCAGGCAAGGTCTATGTAAAAGGCCATCCACAGGTCAAGAACCGCACTCTCGGCACTGTCAAGGTAATCGAGGTGCAGTAACGCCACGCCAGCACCCCTTCAGCCGATGGCCGACCAGCAGCCCCCCTCGCTCAAGACACGCACTGCCCGTTCGCTCAAGTGGAACGTGATTGACCGCGTGTCCACCCAGCTGCTTTATGCCGTGACAGGCATTGTGCTTGCTCGCGAGCTCTCGCAGGCCGATTTCGGCCTCGTCGGCGCCATCCTCATCTTCCAGGCTTTCGCGTCGCTGTTGGTGGACAGCGGCTTTTCCTATGCTCTGATACAGCGCAAAAATCCATCGCGGCTTGACTATTCCACCGTCCTGTGGTTCAACATGGCGGTGTCGGTCATCATCTACATCCTGCTGTTTTTTGCCGCACCGCTCATCGCCGACTGGTTCGAGGGCGATACCCGCCTCATCCCGCTGAGCCGTGTCATGTTCCTCACCTTCATCCTCAATGCCTCGGCCATAGTGCAGACCAACCGCTTCATGAAGGCCATGAACGTGCGTCCCGTGGCCGTCAGCAACTCTGTGGGCCTCTGTCTCGGCGCCGTAACCGGCATCTGGATGGCTGTCAATGGTTGGGGAGCATGGGCCATAGTGTGGCAGTCAATCGTTACGGCCGGCGCCAAGTCGCTGCTGTTGTGGATCATAAGCCGATGGGTGCCGGTGCTCGGATTCTCGTGGGCCTCGCTGCGCAGCTTCATGTCGGTGGGCATGGGCATGATGTTCACATCGTTCCTCAACACCGTTTTCCTCAACCTTTATTCGTTCGTGATCGGCAACCGCGTGGGCCTGGTGTCGCTGGGCTACTACACCCAGTCCAACAAATGGTCCACCATGGGCGTGGCCTCGCTCTCGCAGGTGCTAACCTCCACGTCGCTGCCAGTCCTCAGCGAGGCGCAGGACGATCCCGAGCGTTTCCGCCTTTTCGTGCGCAAATTCAACCGCATAACAGCCTACATTCTTTTCCCGGCCATGGTGGGCCTTGCGGTTGTGGCCATGCCCCTGTTCCACATCCTGTTCGGCACCAAGTGGGACCCGTCGGTCCCCCTGTTCCAGCTCCTGCTGGCGCGCGGCGTGTTCACGGTGCTCACATCGCTCTACAACAACTATCTCATAGCCCTGGGCCGTTCGCGCCTGATAGTGTGGATGGAAGTGCTCCGCGACGGCACCGCCCTCGTGGCGCTTGTGGCTACATTCCCCTTCCTGGCCCTCACCGCGCCGGGCAATCCAGTCTACGGCGTGAGCATCCTCCTCTGGGGTCAGCTCATAGCCTCGGTGGTGGCGTATGTGGGCACGCTGGTTGTGGTCTCGCGCGTCACTGGCCTTTCGGTAGCCGCCTTCCTGGCCGACTGCGCGCCCTATTTTGTAATTTCGGCCGTGATGGGAGCCGTGGTGGTGTGCCTTTGCGCGGCCATCGCCGCACCCTGGCTGTCGCTTCTGGCAGGGGTGGGCGTCGGAGCCGTGGTCTATCTGGCCTCTAATGCCATGCTCAACAGCCGCATCCAGCAGGAAGCCATAGCCTACATCCTCAAGCGCTGAAGCACTCTGTCCGCCTCTTGCCTATTCCTCGGAAAAAGCTTAATTTTGTGTCATGAAACGCAGATTCCTGTTTTTTGTGACATTCTGGGCCGCGCTGCTCTTGCTGCAGGTGCTTCAGAAGTCGTTGTTTATGCTCCTCACCCCTGACTTCTATGGCCCGCGCATGGCCTCGATGTGGGCGGTGGTGGTCAACGGTTTCACAATGGACCTGTCCATGTCGGCCTACCTGGCCGCCCCGGTGCTCATCTGGCTCGGCGTGATCGTCTGGGTCAGCAAGAAGGGCATGCTCACCGCCCTCAAGGCTTACACCTGGGTTGCGGCGTCCCTGATCGGAGCCTCCTTCTGCCTCGACCTCATCCTGTATCCCTACTGGGGCTTCCGGCTCGAGACCACTCCCATATTCTACTTCACATCGTCGCCCAAGGCGGCCCTGGCAAGCATAGCCTGGTGGCAGGCCATACTGATGCTTGTGGGCACCTGTGTGGTGATTGGCGCTGTCTACCGCTTCCTGGCGCTCACGTTCAGGCTCGCCATGCCGCTCTCGCCCTGTCGCCGTCGCGGCCTGTGCACCGCCCTGGTGGCAGTGGTGGCCGGCCTGATGATAATCCCCATCCGCGGCGGCGTAACGGTCAGCACCATGTCGCCCGGTCGCGCCTATTTCTGCGATGACATGGCGCTCAACAATGCCGCCGTCAATCCGCTCTTCAATTTCGTCTATTCACTCAGCCATGCCAACCGGCTGGCCGAGTCGTTCAACTATTTCTCTGACAGTGAGGCATCCAAACTGCTTTCAGAGCTAACAGCCAAGACCTCGCCCGGCGATTCACTGCTGGTGAGCGTCAGCGGCAAGCCCGATGTCTATCTCATTATCCTCGAGAGCTTTTCGGCGCAACTCATGCCCTCGCTTGGCGGCGACCCCATAGCCATGCGCCTCGACAGCATTGCCGCTACGGGTCTGTCGTTCAGCAATTTCTATGCCGAAAGCTTCCGCACTGACCGTGCCCTTGCCACCATCCTCGGAGGCTATCCGGCCCTGCCCTCCACGTCGGTCCTCAAGTACGCCAACAAATTCGGCAACATGCCGTCGCCCACTCGCGCCCTTGCCCAAAACGGCTATGAAACAGGTTATTACTACGGCGGCGACATTAATTTCACCAATCTCCATGCCTATCTGGTGGCCACCGGATTTGCCAACATTGTCTCCGACCGCGATTTCCCCGTCTCGGAGCGTCTCTCCAAATGGGGCGTGCATGACCACGTACTTTTCAACCGGGTGCTCGACGATGTGCGCAAACGCCCCTCTGACCGGCCTTATTACACTGTGATTCAGACCTCAAGCTCGCACGAGCCTTTCGAAGTGCCCTACAAACATCTCGCCGACGAGCGTGCCAACGCCTTCGCCTATGCCGACAGCTGCCTCGGCGCCTTTGTCGACAGTCTGGCAGCTTCTCCGCGCTGGTCCAACACCCTCATTGCCATTGTCCCCGACCACTGGGGCGCCTATCCGCAGGGCCTCACCGATCGCCGCGCGCGTCACCACGTGCCCTTTGTGCTGACAGGCGGTGCCTTGCGCGGCGCCAGGGCCGTGATTGATACCCCCGGCTCGCAGAGCGCAATAATGCCCACGCTGTTAGGAATGCTCGGCCTGGACACTTCTGGGCTCTATATGCCCCGCAACATGCTGTCAACCAGTCCCTACGGCCAATATGCATGGCTCACGGAGCCCGAATGGTTCGCCCTCATCACCAATCCCGCCGACTCCCTCCGGACAATTTACACAGACCGTGCCGCCGACAATTCGCAATCGCCCCTGGCACGGCGCGCCAAAGCGTTTGTACAGTCCGTTTACGATGACCTTGACCGCCGATGATTGAATTCCTGCAGAACATAGACGCACAGATGCTCATGGCAGTCAATGCCATGCACTCGCCTTTCTTCGACCGCTTCATGATGGCCTTCACGGGCCGATGGGTGTGGGTGCCGTTCTACTGCGTCCTGGCCTGGTACATGGTGCGTCGCATGGGCTGGCGCAACGGCATCGGCATTGTCCTCGCCATCGGCCTGGCTGTTACCATCGCTGACCAGACCTGCGCCTCGCTCATCCGCCCGATGGCCGAACGTTTGCGCCCGGCCAACCTCGACAATCCCCTGTCGGCCATGGTCCACATTGTCGACAACTACCGCGGCGGCAGCTACGGCTTCCCCTCGTGCCACGCCGCCAACACTTTTGCCCTGGCCGGATTCATGTGCCTGCTGTGCCGGCGCAGCCGCCTTTCGCTCATGCTGGTGCTGTGGGCGCTCGCCACCTGCTACACGCGCATGTACCTTGGCGTACACTATCCCGGCGACCTGCTGGTGGGCGCATTGGTAGGCACGGCCGCATCCATGCTGTGCTACTACCTGGCCCAGCACCTTTTACGCTTCAAACGCATAACCGACAACGACGACACCTGGCCAGTCCTCACGGTGCTCCTCGCCATCGTCGTCGGCATTCTTATCTATGCCTTCATGACACAATAACCCGGATTATAACCAATCCTTATCACCCATAACCAAATCATGAAAAAACTTGTATCACTGACCCTTGCGCTGATTGTTGCTGTCGGCGCATTTGCCGCGGGTCCAACCCGATTTGTAACTGTTTCCGGACACGACCTCGTGAAGCCCGACGGAGGGAAGCTCTACATCCGCGGCACCAACCTCGGCAACTGGCTCAATCCCGAAGGCTACATGTTCGGCTTCGGCGACACCAACTGCCAGCGCACCATCAACGACCTCTTCTGCCAAATGGTGGGCGAGGAAGAGACTGCCCGCTTCTGGCAGGAATTCAAGGACAACTACATCACTCGCGCCGACATTGAGTTCATAGCCTCAACCGGCGCCAACACCATCCGCCTGCCCTTCCACTACAAGCTCTTCACCGGCCGCGACTACATGGGCGCCAACAATCCTGACGAAGGATTCGCGCGCATGGACAGCACCATCGCCTGGTGCCGCGACAACGGCCTCTACCTCATCCTGGACATGCACGTGGCCCCCGGCGGACAGACCGGCGACAATATCGACGACAGCTACGGCTACCCATACATATTCGACAGCGAGGCGCACCAGCAGCTCTATGCCCACATCTGGAAGCGCATTGCCGAGCGCTACAAGGACGAGCCCGTCATCCTCGGCTACGAGCTCTTCAACGAGCCCATTGCCCACTATTTCAGCGATAAGGACGTGCTCAATGCCAAGGTGGAAGGCGTGTACAAGCGCGGCGTGAAGGCCATCCGCTCCGTTGACTCCAACCACATCATTCTGCTGGGCGGAACGCAGTGGAACGGCAACTTCGAGCCCTTCACCGACTGGAAGTTCGACGACAAAATCATGTACACCTGCCACCGCTACGGCGGAGGCGCCAACCGCGATGCCATCGGCGCCATCATCGCCTTCCGCGACCGCACCGGCCTGCCCATGTACATGGGCGAGATAGGCCACAACACCGACGAGTGGCAGACACAGTTCGTCAAAACACTCGAGGACGCCAACATAGGCTACACCTTCTGGCCCTACAAGAAAATCAACGACTCATGCTTCATGGGCTTCAAGGCCCCTGATGACTGGGACATGGTGCAGAAGTTCGAAAAGACCGACCGCTCCAGCTTCCGGAAGATTCGCGACGGCCGTCCCGATCCGGCCAGGGTGCGCCGCGCCATGGCTCAGCTCATAGAGAATGTCAAGGCCGCAAACTGCGTGCCCCAGACCTCCTACATTCGCTCCATCAAGCTCAACGCAAAGTAAACACCACAAAAAAAGGTCGATTTGATTCACGTCAAATCGACCTCCACGTTTCAACTATTTATGAGAGCCCTGAGGCGCAGTATCACTACTCCACATCAGGGACGAGGGATGTTACGATGCGTCTATGGAATCTACTAATTTAATCTACTAATTCTTGCTTCTTTGTAGCTCTAACAATAGGAGAGGGGCAAATTCCCTAATCCTTTAGTATAAAAGTAATTAAATTTTGCTAATTTGATACCGTCCAAATAGCGGCGCACAAAAGCATCCCTGTCCCCCCGAAGCGGGCAACATTCCTGCCTACCGGCTCGTTTTAAATGTATGACTCACTCTGCCAAACTCCTGACCCTCGCCGCCGTAGCCGTGGCAATGGGCGCCTGCTCCGCCTCGCGCTCCAACGGCGTTCCTGCCGCCTCCGCACCCGCCACGGAGCCCACGGCCTCGTCCCTGCCCGTAGAAGGCATTCCCACCGAAATGCCTCGCGGACTCAAACGCATTGACCGCACACGTGTTTCCATGATACCCCGAGCTGTAATCTACAAGACCAACGGCAACTATGCCGACTGTGTGCCCGTCACGCTCAATGCCGACGGCCGCTCCCTGCAGTCCTTCCCCGGTCCGGGCGACGTCAGCCCCGACTCGAGGCCGCTGCCTCTTGCCGACGGATGGCTGCTCGACCGTCGCGGCGGCATAGGGCCCAATACCGCCTTCCTGACGTATACTTACGCCCAGTATGCCGCGCTCCCGGCCGTCCCGTCGATGGCTGAACTCATGGCCCGCATCAACAAATCGGCGCGCGTAACCGAGGCTGTGCGCCTCACCATCCCGGCCACGCCCGCCGACACCGCGGCATGCAACCGCCTGATCCGTGACGGTCTGCCCGGATGCAAGCCCATTGTGCAGAGTTTCTCCATTGAGTCTCCGCTCCAGGTGGGCACTGCCACAAATGACTGACTGATTATTTGCCGGCGCTTACGCGCATCCCCACAACTGTAATCTTCCCCTCTTCGCGGAGCACCCTCAGGCGCTCCACCAGCTCGGTGCGCTCCATTCCCACGGCCTGGCTCAGCTCGTCGATGCTTATGCCCGCAGTGCCGGCTATGCGTATGATGGCTTTGTCATGGCGGTCCGTGGCGCCGGTGGGCCGGGCATGGCGCTTGGCACGTGCGCGACACACGTCGCAGCGTCCGCAGTCGTCGCCCACCTTCTCGCCGAAGTACTCCAGCAGTGTGCGGCTACGGCACGTGTCAGTGTCAAAAATGAATTTCTTAACGGCCTCCACACGGTGCTCCATCAGGCGCCTACGTTCGGCATAGACTGCGTTCGAGAGCACCACGTGCTTTGGCAGCTCGCGGGCCGTGGTGTAGTAAATGTAGGGGATGGCCTTGCGCGGCACATAGTGAAGCACCTTCATGCGGCCCAGCGCCAGAAGCGATTCGTAGACCACGTCGGCGTCGATGTCGGTCTGACGGGCTATGTCGTTCTCGTTG
This sequence comes from Muribaculaceae bacterium, assembly GCA_036310635.1. Taxonomy (GTDB): domain Bacteria; phylum Bacteroidota; class Bacteroidia; order Bacteroidales; family Muribaculaceae; genus CAG-873. Next base: position 40,447 of record JAXJRL010000119.1, read on the forward strand.
ATGTAGACATACTCGCTGAACAGGCCCGTGTACAGCCGCAACAGGCTCAGCAGCACGCGCTCAGTGGTGCCCGTTATCTCCATGCCGTAGAGCTCGTCGCGCTGGCACAGCATCATCACGCGCGAGCGGGTGGGGGCCTCGTCGACAAACTCGAAGTATCCCGCCTGGGTGAGCAGCGCCAGGGCGCCGCGCACCATTGACGTGTTCAGCTTGTAGACGGTGCAGAATTTGCCCAGGTCGAACTCATAGACCTGGTTGAAGCCTTCGCCAACGGGGATGCTCAGAAAGTTGCCCGCCAGCTCGTAGACGCGGCGCACGAAGTCGATGGGCGGAAAGGCATCGTTGATGCGGCGCGTCATCACACCCTTGTCTGCCTGGGCTGCGAGGACCACTGCAAACGAGTGCAGGCCGTCGCGACCGGCGCGTCCCGCTTCCTGGTAGTACTCCTCGAGCGAGGGCGGGGCATCGTAGTGTACCACAAGGCGCACGTCGGCCTTGTCGATGCCCATGCCGA
>JAXJRL010000120.1:0-3291 GCA_036310635.1 Muribaculaceae bacterium
GGCAACTTCCAGGAGCTGAACATCATTGTGAAGGGCGACGTGGACGGCTCGATCGAGGCGCTGAGCGACTCGCTGATCAAGCTGTCGACGGACGAGATCCAGGTGAACGTGCTCCACAAGGCTGTGGGCGAGATTTCGGAGAGCGATGTTACGCTGGCCGCCGCATCGGACGCCGTGATCATCGGCTTCCAGGTGCGTCCGTCGCTTGCAGCGCGCCGCGCCGCCGAGCGTGAGGGCGTGGAAATCCGTCTGTACTCTGTGATCTACAACGCCATCGAGGAGGTGAAGGACGCCATGGCCGGCATGCTTGCTCCTGAAATCAAGGAGGAGATTGTGGGCACCGCCGAGGTGATGGAAACCTACAAGATCTCGAAGGTGGGCACCATTGCCGGCGCGATGGTTCGCGAAGGCAAGATGAAGCGCAGCTGCAAGGTTCGCCTGATCCGCGACGGCATTGTGCGCTACACGGGCGACCTTGGCTCGCTGAAGCGCTTCAAGGACGACGTGAAGGAGGTTGCCTCGGGCTATGACTGCGGTCTGTCGATCGTTGGTTACAACGACCTTAAGATCGGCGACATGATCGAGGCCTTCGAGGAAGTGGAAGTGAACCGCACGCTCTGAGCAGAGAGATGCACAGCGTGTATCTGAACATAGGCAGCAACCGCGGCCAACGGCAAGCACTGATCAGTGCGGCTGTTGGCCGCGTTGCCGCATTGTACCCTCAGGCGGTGCTGAGATTGTCGCCGTGGGTAGAGAGCCGTGCATGGGGCTACGAATCGGCACACGGGTTCCTGAACATAGGCGTAGCGCTTGATTTCGGCGATTCTGACGCGCTTCCGCAGCCGGAGGATATGTTGCACAATCTGCAGGCGATAGAGCGCGATATGGCGCCCGAATCGCCCCACAGGAACGCTGACGGGAGCTACCGCGACCGGGAGCTGGACATAGACATCATAGACTTTGACGGCATGGTGGTGGAGACCGAAGAGCTTACGCTGCCGCATCCGCGCGCGGAGGCCCGTGCGTTCGTGATGGAGCCTATGGAGTTTCTGTGCCCGGGCTGGCACCCTGACCGTGTGCGCGGGGCCCGGCGCAAGAAGTCGATAGCGGACATGCACCGCGACACGGTGGCTGAGTTCAAGCTGCGCGCCAAGACGCCGCTGGTGATGGTTCTGGACAATGTGAGGTCGCTGAACAATGTTGGTTCGGTGTTCCGTTCGGCCGACGCATTCGCGCTGGAGGGCGTGGTGCTGTGCGGCATCACGGCGTGTCCGCCTGACCCGCAGATCCACAAGACAGCGCTCGGAGCCGAGGAATCGGTGGACTGGCGGCATTTCGACAGCACTCTGCAGGCGGTGGCGACACTGCGGGCCGAGGGCTACACGGTGTGCTCGCTGGAGCAGGTCCACGGGTCGGTTGCGCTCCAGGACGTGAAGCTTCGCGACGGCGAGAAGATAGCGCTGATAGCGGGCAACGAGGTGAACGGCGTGGATCCGGCGGTAGTTGATGCGTCGGACTACTGCATAGAGATACCGCAGTCGGGGACCAAGCACTCGCTGAACGTGGCAGTGTCGTCGGCGGTGGCAATGTGGCAGATCTACCAGCAGACGGTGTAAGATTTGGCGGAAACGACACATTTCGGCAAAAAAGAATTGGCGGAAATGACACATTTCCCGGAAAAAGATTTGGCGGAAAAGATTAAATGCTTAATTTTGTGGGCGTAATGAAGGCAAATCCGCCTAAGCGCATACAGACATGGCCACACACATATTCCGCAGAAAGATTTACGAGCAGATGCTCCGATGGAAAGAACGTCGGGGCAGCACCGCTCTGCTCATAGAGGGAGCACGCCGCATAGGCAAATCGACAATAGCCGAGCAATTCGCCAAAAACGAGTATGAAAGCTACATACTGGTAGACTTCACCAACTGCGACCGCGAGGTGATAGAGCTTTTTGACGATGTGCGCGACCTGAACTTCCTGTTTCTGCGGCTACAATCTATCTACGGTGTGTCGCTCATCAAAGGGCGTTCGCTGATAATCCTGGACGAGATACAGTTTGCACCGAAAGCACGCCAGGCAATAAAGCACCTGGTGGCCGACGGTCGTTACCACTATATCGAGACCGGGTCGCTGATATCAATCCGCAAGAACACCCAGGGAATACTGATACCGAGCGAGGAGACACGGGTGGAGATGCACCCTATGGACTTCGAGGAGTTTCTGTGGGCCACGGGCAAGGCACCGAGTGTGGACTTGATAAGGCACAGCCTTGAAAACCTGCGGCCGCTCGGCGACGACACGGTGCGCAGGCTGATGCGCGACATGCGGCTGTACATGCTGATAGGCGGCATGCCACAGGCTGTGGCGAGCTATCTGGACACCAACAATTTCATAGAGGTGGACCAGGTGAAGCGCGACATACTGTCGCTCTACGAGGAGGATCTGCTGAAGGTGGACCCCACCGGCAGACTGTCGCAGATATTCAACTCCATACCGTCGCAACTGCAGAAGAAGGCCGACTCGTTCAGGGTGAAGGATGCCATAGGAAGGGTGAGGGACACCAAAGCCGAGGAGCTGATATCGGAGCTTGCGGCGACAAAGACGGTGAATCTGTGCTATCGCACGCTTGATCCGGAGACGGGTCTGGCCTACGGCTACGACATGTTGAAATACAAGATGTATATGGGCGACACAGGGCTGTTTGTGACGCAGATTTTCCGCAACACGACATCGCCGGACGAAAATCCTTACAACCGGCTGTTGGCAAACCGGCTGCAGGCCAACTTAGGCTACCTGTACGAGAACGTTGTGGCGCAGATGCTTGCCGCAGGTGGCGACAAGCTGTTCTACTATACATTTTCGGACAAGGAAAGCAAGAAGAGCTACGAGATAGACTTTCTGATAGCGCGTCAGGGCAAGGTGTGCCCGATAGAGGTGAAATCGTCGGCTTATCGGCGCCATACTTCACTGGACTTGTTCTGCGAGAAATTCCAGCGCTCCATATTCCAGGCTTATGTGCTGACCACAAGGGACATAATAGATGAAGGCGAGAAGCTGAAATATCTGCCCGTGTTCATGACGCCTTGGCTGTAAACGGCATTTATTGGATAAGAAAGGCGGCGGCAGGCTCCTTGGTTGGGAGGCTGCCGCCGGTATTTTAGGTGGGGAATGGAGGTTAGAGGAGTGCTGTCAGGCGGGCTGTCAGGGCCGCTATCAGTAGGGTTAGGATTGGTGTTATCATTTTTTTTGGGGGGGAGGAGGCTAAATATAGGCCCAATAGGCCCAATA
>JAXJRL010000121.1:0-30998 GCA_036310635.1 Muribaculaceae bacterium
GCATACCCATCGTCCACATCGCCGGAGGCACCGTGAGCGAAGGCGCCATCGACGACTCCATCCGCCACGCCATCACCAAACTCTCCACCCTCCACCTCGTCGAGACCGAGGAGTTCCGCCGACGCGTAATCCAGATGGGCGAAGAGCCTGACCGCGTGGTCAATACCGGTGCCCTGGGCGTGTACAACATCATGCACCAGCCCCTGATGGACGCCGCGCGGCTCGCCGCTTCGCTCGACGGCTTCGACCTTAGCGACGGCCCCTCAATGCTCGTCACCTACCACCCCGCCACGCTCGACAACGGCGACCCCGCCGACCAGGTCCGCGACCTCATCGCCGCCATCGACCCGTTCACCGACTGCAAGGTGCTGTTCACACACCCCAACAACGACGCCGGAGGCGACATAATCGCTGCCAAGATAGAGGAATACGTCGCCGCCAACCCCGGCCGCGTCCACGCTGTCCGCTCCCTGGGCATGATCCGCTACCTCTCCGCCCTGCGTTTCGTCGACGTGGTGGTGGGCAACTCCTCCAGCGGCATCGTCGAAGTGCCCTCCATGCACATCCCCACCGTAGACATCGGCATCCGCCAGCGCGGTCGCCTCTGCGGCGCCTCGGTCATCCACTGCAGCACCGACCCCGCCGACATTCAGCAGGCCATAGAGTACGCCCTCAGCCCCGCCGGACGCCACCGCGCCCGCATCGCCGAGAATCCCTACTACCGCGCCGACACCGTAGGCCTCATGGTCGACGCCATAACAGCCCTCGATGCCGGTCCCGCCGGCCCCAAGAAATTCTACAATCTGCCTCAGGCTTAAACAGATACAGATGAACCCCCTGATAGTGATTCCTGCCCGCGGAGGCAGCAAAGGTATACCCCACAAGAACATAAAGGAGCTCGCCGGACGCCCCCTGATAGCCTACGCCATCGACGCCGCCCGCGCCGTGGCCGCCGATGCCGCCCATGTGGTGGTCAGCACCGACGATCCCGCCATCGCCAGCGTCGCTGCCCGTTGCGGAGCCCCCACCGACTATGTGCGCCCCGCCGAGCTCGCCACCGACACCGCCGGCAGCCGCGAAGTGGTGCTCGACGCCATGCGATGGGCCGACGAACGGGGCCTCGCCTACGACTGCGTGGTCCTACTCCAGCCCACATCCCCTTTCCGCACCGCCGACGACGTGCGCGGTGCCATGCAGCTCTACAACCCCGACCTCGACATGGTCGTCTCGGTATGCGAGGCCGCCTCGAATCCCTATTACACCTGCTTCGAGTCCGCCCCCAACGGATTCCTGCACATCTCCAAGGGCGACGGCCTCTACACCCGCCGCCAGGACTGCCCCAAGGTGTGGGAATACAACGGCGCCGTCTATGTCATCAACCCCGAAAGCATACGCCGCGAGCCCCTCGGAGCCTTCCGCCGCCGCGTGCCTTTCGTCATGCCCCGCGAGCGCTCGGTCGACCTCGACACTCCCACCGACTGGCTCGTGGCCGAGGCCCTGATGGCCGCCAAAAACTAACATCTTCATGCAACAAATGGAGCAAGACATACAGAAATACGCCCGCCACATCATCACCGGCAGTGTCAGCATCGCCGACGCCCTCCGTCGCATCAACAGCCTGTCAGGCAGCGGCGTGATGACCCTCATTGTCATCGACGACACCGACGGCTGTCCCCGCGTGGTCGGCACTCTCACCGACGGCGACGTGCGCCGTGCCCTCATCGCCGGCACCGAGCTCTCCGCCCCCGTCTCCTGCGCCATGCAGCGCCGCTTCAGCTGGATCGACGCCGATGCCGACAGCCAGCAGAAGATTCAGTCCATCAAGGACATGCGCTCGCGCGGCATACAGCTCATCCCCGTCCTCGACGCCGACATGCGCCTGCACGGCCTCCTCGACCTCAAGCGCACCCGCTCCGTGCTCCCCATCCGCGCCGTCCTCATGGCCGGCGGCAAAGGCGAACGCCTCCGTCCGCTCACCCTCACCACCCCCAAACCTCTGCTCAAAATCGACGGCAAAGCCATCATCGACTACAATGTCGAGAGCCTCGCCCGCTGCGGCGTAACCGACATCACCGTCACCACCCGCTACCTCGCCGAGCAGATCGTGGACCACTTCAGCCGCCCCGTGGCCGGAGTGCAGGTGAAGTGCGTCACCGAGGACGCCCCACTCGGCACCATCGGCTCAGTGTCGCTCATCGAGAAAAAAGAACGCGGAGCCACCCTCGTCATGAACTCCGACCTCCTCACCACCATCTCCTTCGAGGACATGTACCTCCGCCACGTCCACGAGCAGGCCCTCATCACCGTGGCCGTAATCCCCTACCAGGTCAGCGTCCCCTTCGCAATCCTCACCACCGACGGCAACGCCGTCACCGGCATCGAGGAGAAACCCACCTACTCATATTTCGCCAACGCAGGCATATATATAATTGACAACGCCGTACTCGCAACAGTCCCCGGCGACGCGCGCACCGACGCCACCGACCTCGTGGAGAGCGTCATCAACACCGGCGGCAAGGTGGTCTACCATCCCATCGACGGCACCTGGCTCGACGTAGGCTCACCCGCCGACTTCGCCCAGGCATCCGAGCTAATGCGCCACCACCGCAACCTCTCCCATACCGACTGACCGGTGAACACAATAAGCCCGCGCCCGGTTTTTATATTACAGACATATACACATTAATAAGATTGACTTAGGACAACCATGGCTGATTCCAACTTTATAGACTATGTGAAGATTCTCTGCCGCTCCGGAAAGGGCGGCGCCGGCTCGCGCCACTTCTACCGCGCAAAATACGTGCCCAAAGGCGGCCCCGACGGCGGCGACGGCGGCCGCGGCGGCCACATCATCCTCCGCGGCAACAAGAATATGTGGACTCTCCTCCCCCTCAAATACCGCCGCCACATCTTCGCCGGAAACGGCCAGAGCGGCTCCGGAGGCCGCAGCTTCGGCAAGGACGGCGACGACGTGGTTGTCGACGTGCCCTGCGGCACCGTGGTCTACGACGCCGAGTCGGGCGAATACATCACCGAAGTCCGCTACGACGGCGAGGAAGTGAAGCTCCTCCGCGGCGGACGCGGCGGCCTCGGCAACTGGCACTTCAAGAGCGCCACCAACCGCACGCCCCGCTACGCCCAGCCCGGCGAGCCCGGAATCGAGAAGTCGATCGTCCTCGAACTCAAACTCCTCGCCGACGTCGGCCTCGTCGGCTTCCCCAACGCCGGCAAGTCAACCCTCGTCTCCGCACTCTCCTCCGCACGCCCCAAGATAGCCGACTACCCCTTCACCACCATGGAGCCCCAGCTCGGCATCGTCAGCTACCGCGACAACCGCTCCTTCGTCATGGCCGACATCCCCGGCATCATCGAGGGCGCCTCCGAGGGCAAGGGCCTCGGCCTCCGTTTCCTCCGCCACATCGAGCGCAACGCCGTCCTCCTCTTCATGGTCCCCGCCGATGCCGACGACATCACCGCACAATACGAGGTGCTCCTCAACGAACTTCGCCAGTTCAACCCCCAGCTCATGGACAAACACCGCATCCTGGCCATCTCCAAGAGCGACATGCTCGACGACGAACTCACCGAAGAGATAGAGAAGACCCTCCCCGCCGACATCCCCCACGTCTTCATCTCGGCCGTCACAGGCCAGGGACTCACCAACCTAAAGGACGTCCTCTGGCGCGCCATCACCGACGAGTCAAACCGCCTCGCCACCCCCGACATCGCCCACCGACCCCTCGACGACCGCCACCGCGTGCTCGAGGAGGACGAGTTCATGTTCGAGTACGAACCCACACAGGACGAACTCGAAGACCTCGAGGAGGCCGAGGACCTGCAGCGCATCTCCCCCGAGAAATGGGCCGCGACCGAAGCCTACGACTGGGACGAAGACGCCGACTACGACGACAACGACCAGCCCTACCCCGACAAACACTGACCCCCCGCGCCCAAGTATGGACGCTCGGCCCAAGCGTCCGCCAAAAATACCCAATCAGCCCTGTTATCGGGCTTATTGGGCTTATCGGGCCTATCGGGCCTATTATCAACAGCACCCCCCCTCCCCCCTGTCAAATGTGTAAATTTTGCTTAAAGAGGCTGCCCGCCCCCCTCTCCCCCTAACCCCCTGAAAAACCGCCCGTACACCCACGCCCACAGCCCCGTAATCCCACATCCGACCCCCTCACGCCCCAATACCGCTCCGAATGTTAATATTGTTACAAAAGCTACGATAGCTCCTTTTGTTAACATCTTTTAGCAATTGTAAATACACTTTATTCCAAAAAGTATATAAATTTGTGGGCAAATATCAGAAAAAACATCGAGGCCATTCCAAATGCCGCCCCTCTCGTCCGCCTCAGCGAGAAGCTGTAAAGTCCACTTGAATCTTCTGACAACCAGACGCTTAGACTTGCCAACTGCCTGACTGGAGAAGAAATTGCCTTGAGTGGGACTATCCTTTGAATTCAATTTTATTTAACCAATCTAATATCCACATTATCATCATTTTATGAGAAAAGAACTTTTGCTTAGCCTCATGCTCGCGTGTGGAGCAGGCGTCGGCGTCCCCGTGGCCGCCAATGCTGAGACCGCACCCCAGCAGAGCCAGAAGACCGCTACCATCCACGGTACGGTTTTGGATGAGAACGGCGATCCGGCAATCGGCGCCAGTGTGACCGTAAAAGGACAGAAGGGCGGTGCCGCTACCGACGTGGACGGCAAATTCGCCATCTCTGCCGCTCCCGGCTCCACTCTTACTATTAGCTATGTAGGATATGCCACCCAGCACGTAACTGCCCGCCAGGGTATGACCGTTACGCTCAAACCCGATGCCGAAAACCTGCAGGAAGTAGTTGTAACTGCACTCGGTATCAAGAAAGACCGCAAATCTCTGGGATACGCTCTCGACGAGGTCAACGCCGACGAGCTCATGAAGAACAAAACCGCAAACCCCATATCTTCTCTCTCCGGCAAGGTGCCCGGCGTCAACATCACCCAGTCTTCCGGTGCCGCCGGTTCTGGCGCGCAGATCATCCTGCGTGGCGCCACCTCCGGTTCTGAGAGCCGCGACAACCAGCCTCTGTTCGTTGTCGACGGTGTGATCTACGACAACTCCTCGAGCGTAGGCGGCAACTCCGGATTCGACGGCTCCACTAACGGTTCTACCACCAGCTCCAACCGCGTGATGGATATCAACCCCGAGGATATCGAGTCGATGTCAGTGCTTAAAGGCCCGGCCGCTTCCGCTCTTTACGGCTCTCGCGCCGCAAACGGTGTGATCCTCATCACCACCAAGAAAGGTAAAGCCGGCAGCGTCGAGGTCAACCTCTCTGCCAAGTACATCACCTCTTGGGTGACCCGCACTCCCAAACCCCAGACCACATTCCGTCGTGGTTACATGGAGACCATCAAGGACGATGCCGGCAACTATGTCGACACCCGTTACAACGACTTCACCTACAACTCATGGGGCGACAAGTTCAAAGAGGGCGACCACATCTACGCCGACAACTTTGACAACTTCTTCCAGAACGGCGGCATCTGGGACACCAACCTGTCCGTAAGCGCAGGTAACGAAACCGGCAACATGTACCTGTCCGGTTCGTTCTTCGACCAGGACGGCGTTGTGCCCTCTACCGGCTACACCAAGTCTACCTTCCGTTTCAACGGCGAGCAGAAGTGGCGCTGGTTCACCTTCGCTGCCAATGCTGCTTATTCTCAGTCGCGTACCGACAAGACCCTCACCTCAGGCGGTCTCTACGGTTCAAGCGGTGACGGCGCGGTTGCTCGCGTTTACAACTTCGGCACCAGCGACGACATGACCCACTATATGAACGAGGACGGCACCCGCTACCGCATGTTCGGCGAACGCCTCGACCCGTGGGAAGAGACTGACAACCCCTACTGGATCATCAACAAGAACAAGATCCACGACAAGACCGAGCGTTTCACCGGCAACTTCAGCATCAAGGCTGACATCTTCGACTGGTGGTGGATCATGTTCCGCATGGGTATCGACTCCTACACCACCGACTACAGCAAGCGCCTCGCCCCCGGCGGCGTTTACAAGGTTGAATGGCAGGACGGTATGATGTCTGACAACACCTCTAAGTACGAGTACATCAACACCAACCTGATGACCAACTTCAGCAAGCAGTTCGGCGACTTCGGCTTCAACCTCCTTGCCGGTATGACCACCGACAACACCCAGTGGAAGAGCGACTATCGCATGGCCCAGCGCTTCGAGGTGCCCGGATTCTTCTCCTATGACAACGCTTCAAGCGACAACAAGAAGTTCCAGTACCGCAAGACCCGCAAGCGCCTCGTTGGTGTATACGGTGAGTTCCGTGCCGACTGGAAGAGCAGCGTGTTCTTCACCTTCACCGGCCGTAACGACTGGACATCTACTCTGCCTCTCGACAACCGTTCTTACTTCTATCCCTCTTACAGCGGCGCTGTAGTTGTTACCCAGCTGCTCCGCGAGCTCAATGTGGCTGACGACTTCGGTCCCCTCACCTTCGCCAAGCTTCGTGTATCACACGCCAAAGTTGGTAAGGACACCGGCGCTTACGAAACCGCTACCGCTCTCTGGCCCGTAGGTACCTACAATGGCGGCCTGGTTGGCCTCGGTAACGAATGGTCGCGTGGCAACCCCTACCTCAAGCCCGAGATGACAAAGTCTACTGAAATCGGTCTCGAACTCCGCTTCTTCAACAACCGACTCAAGTTTGACTACGCTTACTACACCAACGACTCTTACAACCAGATCCTCTCGCCGCGTGGTCCTCAGTCTACCGGCTACATCTTCTGCTCCACCAACTCCGGTAACGTCCTCAACAAGGGTATGGAACTTGCCATCTCCGGCACTCCTATCCAGACCAAGGACTGGACATGGGAAACCAGCGTCAACCTCGCCGGCAACCGCGGCCGTCTTGAAGGCCTCCTTCCCGGTATGGACATCATGTACGTAACCGACGTACAGTACGGCAACGCTCAGGCTGCTTCGTTCTCCGGCGGTCACTTCATGGCCATCTCCGGTAAGAAGTTCCAGTACGACAAACAGGGTCACGTAGTTCTCAGCCCGACCAACAACATGCCTCTGACCAACGACGGCAACTCCTATGAAGTTGGTAACCGCGAACCGACAGTCAGCGGCGGTTGGAACAACACCGTTATGTGGAAGGACTGGAGCTTCAACATGCTGTGGGAATTCCGCTTCGGTGGCGACGTGTTCAACGGCACTCAGTATGCTATGGACCAGTGGGGTACCTCGCAGTTCTCGGCTGACGTCCGTCAGAAGCCCCTCACCGTTGAAGGTGTTTACATCGATGGTTATGAAGAAAACCCGAAGACCGGCAAGGAAGAGCCTGTATATTCCGCTCCAGTATCGTTCACCTACGATCCCTACCAGGTTTACTACACCAGCTTCAAGAAAGGCGCCGACGGTCAGTATGTAGGTGAGGAAACTTCGAAGATGCTTGGCTACAACATCATCAAGAACTACTACCAGAACTACTACGCTTTCAACACCCGCAACTACATCACCAAGGTTAACAGCCTGCGTCTCCGCTCTATCTCGCTGAGCTACTCAGTGCCCAAGTCGTTCCTGGCCAAGACCAAGTGCATCAAGCGCGCAATGCTCACCGCAAGCGCAACCAACCTCCTCCTCTTCACCAACTACAATGGTGACCCCGAAGCAGCAGCTTCAGGTGCAGGTGTGGGCGGTTCGTCTTCAGTTGGCTTCGACTACTGCACTGTCCCCGCCACCGCTTCGTTCGCCTTCGGTATCAACCTTACTTTCTAATAACAAGTACCTAATCCAAGACACGCAATGAAATTATATAAAGTATTAACACTGGGCCTGGGTGCCGCTATGGCATTGACCTCCTGCAACGACTGGCTGGATGTCAACGACAACCCCAACTCACCCACCGACGCTCTCGCCACCTATGAGAAGCGCCTCCCCCACATTCAGTTCTACACTCGCGACGCCTATCTCTTCGCCACTCAGATCACCGAAGCTCAGGTGGGCAACCTTACCGCCTCTACCAACAACGGCGTTGGCTCATACGCTTCATGGGCCTGCACCGAAGCCCGTACAACCACTTGCTACCAGTGGTGGTTCGTAGGTGCCGCTTGTAACCTCACCGGCTTGTATCAGAGCGCTGCCAAGGTTAACGCTACTCACTACATGGGTGCAGCCTACCTGCTCCGCGCTTACGGCATGGGCCTGATGATGGACCTCCACGGTGAAATGCCCTATGAGGAGGCTCTTTCTGAAGCAATCATCCCCGTTTATAACACCGGTTCTGAAATGTTCGAGCTGACAATCAAGGACATCGATGCCGGCCTCGAGCTCCTGGCTCAGCCTCAGGGTGCTGACGCTCTTCCCCTTGCTGTTGGTGACGGCTGGGGCGGCGGCGACGTCAACAAGTGGATCAAGTTTGGCAACCTGCTCAAGGCCCGCAACCTTCTCCACCTCTACAAGAAGGGCAACGGTAAGGCTGAGGATCTCAAGTACGATCCCGAAGCCATCCTCGCTTGCCTCGACAAGTCCTTCAAGTCTGTCGACGAGAACATGGTCATCTACCATGAGGACAAGGACGGCCAGACCCATGACAACCTCGGTTGGGGCGAACCCGTTGACTACAACGGCCTCTACTCGGTTCTCGGCATGAACTCGAACTACTTCAGCACCAAGTCCATCTTTGACATGCTGACCAACTTTGACGGTTGCGGCATCGAAGACCCCCGTGCTGACCGTCTCCTCCCCTGGGTTTACTCTGGTAAGTCTGCCACCTCTCCCGAAGAGGTTGCCGGCCAGAAGATCAAATGGAACGGCAACTGGCGTCGCACCGTCGGCGTGGACCTGAGCACCAACATCCGCACCACCGGCACTCCCCACGCCACCCTGTGGGACGCTGCAAACCAGAACTACTACACCGACAAGCACCAGTATGACGAGGATACCGTTTACGTGCAGCAGCGCTGTGGCGGTACAGGCTACTACGGTGGCCAGACCCTCATGGTTTACCTCAATGGCGTTAAGGGTACCGCAGGTAACACTGCTGCCTTCTCCGGCGTATTCAATACCCGTCCCACCTCGCCCACATACATGGGCTCTTACCATGAGGTTTGCTTCATCCGCGCAGAGGTTCTCTTCAACCTGGGCCGCAAGGCTGAGGCTTACGAGGCTTACAAGGCTGGCGTCAAGGCTCACATGCAGGCCATGAACATCATGCTCAAGAAGTGGTCTAACAATCCCAAGGAGGTTTCTGACTGCCCCTCTTTCGTCCCCATGACCGATGCTGAAATCGACAACTACTGCAACACCGCCCTTGGCACCGCAGGCGAGCTCACCCTCGGCAAGATTATGACCCAGAAGCACATCGCCATGATGTACTCAGTTGAGGCTTGGAGCGACATGCGCCGCTACGACTACGACGAAAACATCTTCATTGGATACAAGATTCCCGCTGAGCGTCTCACTAATACAAGCGCCAAGGAGCAATTCCCGAACGCAAGCGATCGTCCTCGTCGTTGGAAGGTTTCTTCCCACGAGTACGATTACAATACTGATAACCTGAAAGAAATCGGTAAATATCTGCCTGGCGGAAGATCAACTGATGGAACACAGACATGGTGGGATGAAAAGACCATGTGGAGTGTGCCTGTATGGTGGGATTGCGCCGATGCGCCCAAAGCTGGTCCGCTTAACCCTGGCGTTCCTGAAGGCCAACTTAGTTACAAAGACCGTGGACCCAAGGAATTCAAATAAATAGAAACAATTTTCTCATAAATCGAAGGGATGGAAGTTTGAACTTCCATCCCTTTTTTCCTCATCCCGCGTTACTCTTGTTTACTCACTCTTAAATGTTTGTGTGTGTGCGAAAAATGTTGTAACTTTGCACCCGATAAGCGTAACCGCTGGCGTGGACATGTGGCCCGCGTAAGTTGCGTTGTTTTTAACATTTTAATTTTATACAACTAAAATGGACTTAATTAAGATTGCCGAAGAGGCTTTTGCAAGCGGCAAGCAGCATCCTGACTTCGGCCCCGGCGACACCATCACCGTTTCTTACCGCATCAAAGAGGGTAACAAAGAGCGTATCCAGCAGTATCGCGGCGTGGTTATCCGCATCAGCGGTGAGGGCAACAAGAAGCGTTTCACTGTACGCAAGATGTCTGACAACATCGGCGTAGAGCGTATCTTCCCCTACGATTCGCCGTTCATCGACGCTATCACCATCAACAAGTATGGTAAGGTGCGTCGCGCCAAGCTTTACTACCTCCGCGGCCTGACCGGCAAGAAGGCTCGTATCAAAGAGCGTCGCGTGGTGGCCAAGAAAGACTAAGGCAAACCCCAATTTACCGCAAAACATCGAACCCGCAGCCCCCAAAAGGGACCGCGGGTTCCTTGTTCCTATACGACTTATAAATCTTATAAGTCTTATAAGTCTTATAAGTCTTATACGTCTTATACGTCTTATACGTCTTATAAAACTTATAAATCTTATACCTCTTATAATTCCTTGGCTGCCGGCCTCCGCCTCACTCTTCGCCCTTTTCCTCCTTGGGCGGCAACGGACGCGGTGTGTATCCCAGCGGTATGGCCAGCGACCGGATATAGGCCTCGGCATCCTCGCGCGTTGGGCCGATCTCGCAGTCCTTCGACGCACGGGTCAGATTGCTCATGAAGTAGCCCACCTCCTTGCCCTGCGGCAGCGACAGCATGTACATGATGTCGAAACCGTCGAGTGCCGGACGGAAGGCGCGGTCGCGGTCAAGGGCGTCGACAGTGGCGAATTTCTGCTCCACCAGGTCAAAATTGTCCAGATAGCGCTGTTTGCGCTCCTGGTTTTTGGATGTGATGTCGGCGCGTGCCAGCGTCATGAGCTGAGGCAGAGCCTCCTCGGCATAGTTCATCAGTCGGCGAACGGCACTGTCAGTCACCTCGTCCTCAACAAGCGCTATCGGCCGCATGTGCAGCTCCACGAGCTTCTGCACCAGGCGCATCTCCGCGCCCATGGGCAGGCACAGCCGCTGGAAGATGCGCGGCAGCATCTTGGCGCCCACAAAGTTGTGGTTGTGGAATGTCCAGCCCTGCGTCTCGTCCCAGCGCTTGGTTATGGGCTTGGCTATGTCGTGGAACAGTGCCGCCCAGCGTGTCCACGGATCGGTGGTGGCCCGCGCCACGTTGTCGAGCACCTCCATCGTGTGGTAGAAGTTGTCCTTGTGTCCGCGGCCATGTACCACCTCCACGCCGCGCATGGCCTCGAGCTCCGGTAGCACTATGTGCAGCAGCCCCGTCTTGAGCATCAGCGTCCAGCCTATGGACGGACGCGGCGACGCCATGATCTTGACCAGCTCGTCCTTGATGCGCTCGCGCGTGATGATGCGCAGGCGCTCGGCGTTGCGGCGTATGGCTTCGAGAGTCTCGGGATAGATGTCGAACTGCAGCTGTGTGGCGAAGCGCACGGCGCGCATCATGCGCAGAGGGTCGTCGCTGAAGGTGATGTCGGGGTCGAGGGGCGTGCGGATTATGCGGCGCCCCAGGTCGCCCATGCCGTCATATTTGTCAACGAGCTGCCCGAAGGTGTCGGCGTTGACTGATATGGCCATGGCGTTGATGGTGAAGTCGCGGCGCGCTATGTCGTCGTCAAGGGTGCCGTCCTCCACAATGGGGTTGCGCGAGTCGCGGCTGTACGACTCGCGGCGCGCGCCCACAAATTCCAGCTCCAGCCCGCGGCGGTGCACCTGGGCGGTACCGTAGTTGCGGAACACATTGACGCGTGTGCCGCGGCCCAGCGCGGCGCCGACGGCCTGGGCCAGCTCTATGCCCGAGCCGACGGTGACAAAATCGATGTCCTTGGAGTGGCGCCCGAGGATGAGGTCGCGCACATAGCCGCCCACCACGTAGGCCGGACGGTTGAGCGTGTCGGCCACGGAGCCAACGGTGCGGAATATGGGTTTGGTGAGTTTGTCAGCGAGATTTGTCACGGTGGTGTGTGATGTTTTTTTCGTTTTACGGGTGTCAGGAGAGGTCGGCAAGGTCCTCGGGGGCGTTGGTGAAGCAGTGCAGCGGCCCGTCGGCGGTGACGGCGTAGGTGTTCTCTATGCCCACGGCGCCCACATGCGGTATGACAAACTTGGGCTCGAGGGCTATCACGTTTCCGGCCTGAAGCACTGCACGCGAGCGCGGAGCCAGCACCGGCAGCTCGTTGACGGTGATGCCCACGCCGTGGCCCACAAATCCGGCCTGCGACACATGGCCCATGAAGTAGTCGGCCATGCGCGCGTCGTGTACCATGGCGAGCGCCTCGTTGTAGAGGTCTGAGCACTTGGCGCCGGGACGTGCCAGCTGCTCGAGGCGGCGGCAGATGGCTATGGACAGGCGGTGGGCCTCCACGGCCACGTCGGGCACGGTGCCGATGGCGTAGGTGCGCGTCATGTCGGTCATGTAGCCGTTGAAGCAGCCGTTGGTGTCAACCATCACCGTGATGCCCGGGTGCAGGATGGTGCCGTCGGCGCCGATGGGCAGCGCGGGCGATGTGCCGGCGCCGCCGAGGGCGAAGTCGTAGGGCGACGGCGAGTCGGCGTTCTGGCCCGCAAGCACCGAGCCCATGTTCAGCTCCAGACTCTGGCCCGTGAAGCGCATTATGCCCAGGGCGCCCTTCTGCCTGGTGATGCGCTCTATCTCTATCTGCAGCTCCACGTCCGACATGCCCTCGCGGTACAGGTGCGGGATGGCGTGGTACACCTCCTGGTGCAGGATGCCGCAGCGGGCTATCATGGCCTGCTCGGCGGCGGTCTTCACTGAACGTGCCTGCAACAGCACAGCGTCGGCATCGAGGAAGTCGCTGACCCCCATGGCCTTGGCCAGGCGCATCACTGTGGCGTATGA
The DNA here is from genome assembly GCA_036310635.1 of Muribaculaceae bacterium. Taxonomy (GTDB): domain Bacteria; phylum Bacteroidota; class Bacteroidia; order Bacteroidales; family Muribaculaceae; genus CAG-873. The sequence goes on from JAXJRL010000121.1 coordinate 12,905, forward strand.
GCACTGCGACAGCTCCAGACCCAGGTGCTTGGGCGGCATGATGCCGCGCTCGGCGAGCAGGGTGGGGATGTCCTCGGGCTTGCGCATGGGGATCAGGGCGTCGTCGCGCAGTATGGTGGGACGTCGCACCAGGTAGCTGGTCGAGCCGTCGGGGCTCAGATAGATGAAGCCGTCGAACACGCGGCCCGTGAGATAGAATATGTTTGTGTTGTCGCCTATCAGCATGCTGTCCATGCCGGTCTGGGCCATGAGGGCGCGTATGCGCTGCAGTTTGTCGCCAAGGTCGTCGGCGGCGAGCAGCTGGAGGCGGTTTTTGAGTATGTCGTGTGCCATGTCAGTGGATTGTGTAGTTTTGTCAGGGGTGAGAGTCACTTCGCCCCGGGGATGATGGGGAGGGAGAGCAACTCGGGGAAGGAGCGGATGGTGAAGTCGGGATTTTCGGCGGTGCCGAATCCGTATGCGCACCACACCATGCCCGCGCCCGCATCGGCTGCCGCACGGGCGTCGGTGGCGGTGTCGCCCACATAGTACGGGTTCTTGAGATTATAACGCTCCGTGAGTATGCGAATGTTCTCCGACTTGGGCAGTAATGTCTGGCCGTGCGACAGTCGGTCGCGGAAGTAGGGGCGCAGCCCGGTCACGTCCATGAAGTTCTCCAGTCCGTAGGTGCCGCAGTTGCTGACCAGGAACAGCGGCACGCGCTCCGACAGAGCGCTCAGCGTGTCCTTGACGCCCGGATAGAGCCTGCCGCCGAGCACGGGCATCATCAGGTGCTCGTTCAGGTCCAGGCGCTGCAGGAATTCCTTGTCGTCCTTGTATTCCGGCACCAGCTTGGCGGTGATGTCCTCCAGGTGCCAGCCCATCATGGACAGCAGCTCCTCGCGGCGCACAGGCGGCCGCTTGCCGCCGCTTTCGGCTATGGTGCGGTCCCACACCTGCGTGTAGGAGTCAACGGCGTCCCACAGGGTGCCGTCCATGTCGAAGAGAAGGCCGTCGCAGGGTGCGGTGGTTGTATTCATAGTTCTGACGATGAGATGGTTAAAAGATACGGGCACGCTGTAGGCGCATCAGTAGGCTATGCCCACCTGCTCTATGCCCTGGAGGGTGTCAACGCGCATTATGTGGCGCACGACTATGACCGACGCTGTGTCGGGACGCCGCGACAGCGCCACCGTGTCCGTGAACTGGAACGTGACGCCCGACCCCTTGCCGTGCCAGCGGCCGAACTCGTCGGCCAGCACCAGGTTGAAGGTGTCGGCCACGGTGGAGTCGGCGTGGGTGTATGCCACCTCGAGCCACAGGTTGGAGTAGGCGTAGGAGTCGGTGTGGCGCACGGCCAGCGCCACTCCGCCCACCGCTGCCGAGTCGGCGCGGTCGGCGTTGAAGCGAAGCGTGTCGCCGTAGGGCCAGCCTCCGGCGGATATGGTCTGCCACTCGGAGTGCGCCGGCTGATACTTGACGCACGCCGTCAGCGCCAGGGCCACGATGGCAATGGCGCTGGCTATGCGGCTCAGTGGGTTATTCCTGCGCATTGCTGTTGTTGACGGGTTTGGCGGGAGCCTCGGGCTTGTCGGGGCGGTCCTGCTTGGGACGCTGCTGCTGGTTGGGGCGGCGCTGCTTGTTGCGGTTGGGCTTGGGCTTGTCGGCACGGGGCTGACCGTCGCGGGGCTGACCGTCGCGAGGCTGCTCCTTGGCTTCGCGCGGCTCTTTCGGCTGCTTGGGCTCCTTGGGCTCTTTCGGCTCCTTCGGCTGTTTGGCCTGCGGTGCCTGGGCATCGTCCTTCGGACCCTTGTTGCCTGATTTCTTGCGTTTTTTGCGCTTCTTGGAGTCGAAACGGGTCAGCTCGTCCTGGTCAAGCAGGTCGGTGTAGGCGTCCTTGGCGCTCGGCTGAGGCTCGCTCTCGCGTTTCAGCGATGCGGGCTTCTCGCCGGCCTCGTTCATCTTCATGATCTCGAAAACACGCTCCGGATCGAGCACCACCAGGTTGGCGGCGATGTTCTTGTCCGACGAATATGTGATTTCGCGGCGGAACACATCGGTCTTGAAGTGGTAGAAGGTGCCGTCAACGGTCTCCAGGCGCACATTCTTGGGCGGAAGCTTCTTGGATGCCTCCACATGGGCGTCGACCTCGAAGTTCAGGCAGCATTTCAGCTTGGCGCACTGGCCCGCAAGCTTCTGCGGGTTGAGCGATATGTCCTGGAAACGCGCCGCCGAGGTGGCCACGGACACAAAGTTCGTCATCCAGCTGGCGCAGCACAGCGGGCGTCCGCAGGGACCTATTCCGCCGATGCGTCCCGCCTCCTGGCGCGCGCCTATCTGCTTCATCTCGATGCGCACCTTGAATGTCTCGGCAAGCACCTTGATGAGCTGGCGGAAGTCCACGCGCTCGTCTGCTATGTAGTAGAAGATGGCCTTGTTGCCGTCGCCCTGATACTCCACGTCGCCGATTTTCATGTTCAGCGCCAGGCTCTCGGCTATCTTGCGGGCTCGGATCATCGTCTCGTGCTCGCGTGCGCGAACCTCCTCGTATTTCTCAAGGTCGGCCGGCTTGGCTATGCGGAACACGCGGCGTATCTCCGCGTTGGGCTTGATGTTGGCCTTGCGCATCTGCAGGCGCACCAGGGCGCCCGTCAGCGTAACCTGGCCGATGTCGTGGCCCGGCGAGGCCTCCACGGCCACCATGTCGCCGATGGCCAGCGGTATGTTGGCCGAGTTCTTGAAGTAGCCCTTGCGGGTGTTCTTGAACTGCACCTCCACCATCTCGTCGTCGGCATAGCCGCCGGGAATGTCGGAGAGCCAGTTGTAGCAGTGCAGGTGGCCGCGCGGCGCGTCCTTCGACGGCGTGGTGTCGAATGCCTTCGGGGCTTCCGCGGCAGCGTCCCTGGATATGTCCTTATCGTTGATTTCTGACATAGGCGGTATGAGGCTTTACTTGGCGAAGCTCACGGAGCGGGTCTCGCGGATCACGGTGATCTTCACCTGGCCCGGATAGGTCATCTCGTCCTGGATGCGGCGGGCTATTTCAGCCGACAGCTTTTCGGTTTCCACATCGTCGATCTTGTCGGCGCCCACAATCACGCGCAGCTCGCGACCGGCCTGGATGGCGTAGGTCTTGATCACGCCGGGATACGACAGCGCCAGCTGCTCCAGGTCCTTGAGGCGCTTGATGTATGCCTCCACTATCTCGCGGCGGGCGCCGGGACGCGCGCCCGAGATGGCGTCGCACACCTGCACGATCGGAGCCAGCAGCGTTGTCTGCTCTATCTCGTCGTGGTGGGCGCCGATGGCGTTGCATATTTCGGGCTTTTCCTTGTATTTCTCGGCCAGCTTCATGCCCAGGAGTGCGTGCGGCAGTTCGGGTTCCTCGTCGGGCACCTTGCCTATGTCGTGCAGCAGGCCGGCGCGGCGTGCCTTCTTCGGGTTCAGACCCAGCTCGGCGGCCATGATGGCGCACAGATTGGCAGTCTCGCGCGAGTGCTGCAGAAGGTTCTGGCCGTAGCTCGAGCGGTACTTCATCTTGCCCACCATGCGGATCAGGTCGGGATGCAGACCGTGGATGCCAAGGTCGATAGTGGTGCGCTTGCCGGTCTCGATGATTTCCTCCTCGATCTGCTTGCGCACCTTGGCCACAACCTCCTCGATGCGGGCCGGATGGATGCGGCCGTCGGCTACCAGCTGGTGCAGGGCCAGACGTGCCACCTCGCGGCGCACGGGGTCGAAACCGCTCAGCACGATGGCCTCAGGGGTGTCGTCCACGATGATTTCGATGCCGGTGGCGGCCTCCAGGGCGCGGATGTTGCGGCCCTCGCGACCGATGATGCGGCCCTTGATTTCATCGCTGTCTATGTGGAACACTGTCACCGAGTTCTCGATGGCAGTCTCGGTGGCGGTGCGCTGGATGGTCTGCACAATGATGCGCTTGGCCTCCTTGTTGGCGGTCATCTTGGCCTCGTCCATAATGTCGTTTATGTAGGCGGCGGCAGCGGTCTTGGCCTCGTCCTTCAGGCCCTCGATCAGCTTCTCCTTGGCCTCTTCCGACGACATGCCCGAAACATGCTCCAGTGTGTCGCGCACCGAGGCGGTCATGGCGTCGAGCTGCGCCTGGCGCTCGGCCACGGCGGCAAACTGGTCGTTCAGCTTCGCCTTCTGGTTCTCCAGCTCGTTGCGGGTGCGCTGGTTTTCGCTCTGCTGCTGGTTGAGGTTCAACTCGCGCTGCTTCTGCTTGGCCTCGGCGCTCTGCACGCGGCTAAGGCGCTGGTTGGCAGTCTTTTCGGCTTCAGCGGTGATTTTCAGCGCTTCTTCGCGGCCTTCCAGGATTTTGCCCTTCTTCAGGTCCTCGGCCTCGCGTTCGGCGTCGGCCAGGATCAGTTTGGCGCGTGAGCGGGCCATGGATCGCTGCACAGCCACGGTGGCGGCCACGGCTATTGCGGCGGCAGCGATGGCAATGACTATATAAATGATAATACTCATATAATAACTATGTTAGTGGTGTAACTTGGGGTTTATAATTAGGTTTGTTGATACTCTCGTCGGGCTGGCGCGTACGGAAACGGCGCAGCGGTGGCGCGGGCGCCTCTGCGCCGCGTCAGCACCAAGTTGAGCAATCGTTGCGGATGATGAATCTGTGGGGATGTCCCGCCGGCAGAGGTTATTTGCCGGTCTCGGCTTCGGCCTCCGGAGCGGAGATCAGAAGCAGACGGTCCAGCTCCTTCTCAAAGTTCTCGATCAGGACCCGTTCGTCCTCAACCGAGTGTTTGAGCTGGAAATAAAGCTTTGCAAACTGATAGGCGACCATGGCGAGCACCTCCTTCGAGGTCTTGTCGCTGAAATCGGCACGCCACGTGCGCCAAACCTGGTTGACGCTACGCTCGGCCTCGCGCACCCATTCCTCCGTGCTACGGTCAATGGTCATGCTTATCGGGGCCACGTCGGCTATCTTTATTGTTATGTTTTGCTGTTTGTCCATCAGGATTCATCTGTGTGTCGCCTTCTCCCTCCGGCGCCCGCGTCAGGGCTCGGTGAGGTCGGCAATGCAACGGTCAACTTCGCGCATCAAATCCACAACAATGGCGCGTGTGTCGTTTAGCGACTTCCGGTCAGGGGCCACGGTGGAGGAAATGGTCAGGTATTCCACCTGCGTGCGCAGCTTCTGCACCTCCTTGTTCAGGTCGGCGAGCTGCCCTTCCAGCACCTCAATCTTCTCAAGGGCTTCGCGGCGTTCGGCGTCGGTGCGCCGATAGCGCTCCACGAGCACGCGGCTCTTCTCGCCAATGCGTTGAAGTCTTTGTTGAAGGTTGTCTGCCATAGTTGCAAATTTGCACAAATTTACAAAAAAGTTCTCAACCCGAAAAACTTTTTAACAAAATTCCATCCCACCCCATCCGCGAAACTTTTGCTTAAGGTCTGTCCTTAACCAAATGCGCATAATCTGCAAGTGCGAGAAGGGGACCGTCGGCTTTTGGCGAATCGCCATAAGCATGTAGAACATACGAGGACCGGTCAGGCTCAATGGCGAGTAAACGGATTGGTTTCTCATCATCGCGGCAATTGCCCGATGCAAAGTGACCGGTCATCATCCCATTGCAATCAACTTGAGGCTCAGTGGCAATAACCCCCTTTGCACCCTGTTTCAAGGCCCATGGTTCAATCCATTCCTTAAGACTTGCAGATATTATATAAACAGCATGCCCGGATTCAATATGGCTTAGGAAAGCAGAATATGTATCCTCTCGTAGCCGCGTGTTTATAACAGCTGAAAACTGCTCGCCGAGTTGTCGAAATCGCTCATAAGACAGACCGCGGTATAAAGCGGAAAACAGACGCTGTTTAGCCTTTGAACTTGGCATCAGTCCCAACTTCCATAGTAAAAGTGAAGGGGATGACTTAAGCACGGCCTTTATAAAGCCTTTAGTCCCGCACGCAAATTTTGCAAAAGTGATGAATGAATCGCCGCGGAAAAGCGTGCCGTCAAAATCAAAAGCTGCAACGATGCGACATTGAGATTCAGACATAGATAATTGCGATGAAAAAGACAATCCAGAGGACTACGCACCACTGTATGAAGCGGTCATGAAGGGCTACTGCTGTCGGGCTCCCTGTGCGACCCAACACAAGCGCAAGTTGGAGATACCTCAGGATTCCGGCAAGCACGAATATCGAAGTGACATATACATACGAGCTCTGAAATCGTGCCTCGACAGCCGGAGTTAGTGTGTAGATAATATAGCACATCATGGTTATGGCTGCAATCAGACCCAGCGTTTGGTTGAGAAAATCCCGGTTGTAGCCCGTTATGTTTTTGCGCGTTACAATGCCCATGTCTTCATGGAGGAGAACATCGTCTCTGCGTTTGGCAAAGGCAAGGAAAAGTGCCAGCAAGAAGGTCATGCTCATAATCCATGGAGATACCCAAATTGCGCACATCACGCCGCCGAGCAACACTCGAAGTACAAAACCCAAGGACACTACAAATACATCAACTATCGCTATACGCTTGAGCCACAGACAGTACGCCACATTCAGCAACAGATACACCGCTATGACAGCCGCGCCGGCCTCTGATTTGACAGCCAAGCAGATACCTATGGCTGCAACCGCAAGCGCGCACATAAGCACAGACGCCGTGGCCGGCTTCACGGCGCCGGAGGCGATGGGCCTGCGGCGCTTCACCGGATGTGCGCGGTCCGCGGCTGCGTCCCGGATGTCATTCAGACAGTATATGGCGCTTGCAGCCAAACAGAATGCCAAAAACGCACATACACTTAAAAGCACATAGTTTCCACTGACTATATTTCCCGAAAAAAATGCAGGCAAGAACACTAACAAGTTCTTGATCCACTGCTGTGGTCGCACCAACAGTAAATATGGCGAAATCATAATTTAGCGCTAAGTTCTTTCCTCTCTTAAGCAGTTAAGCTATATAATGTAGAATGTAATATGTACCCAAAAAGCCCGCATAGGCTGCCAAGAAGTGATTCTTCATATATGGAATATGCGGAATTTCCTGATGGACAGAATGCAAATAGCATGAATAGGAGAAGGGCTTTGTTGGGTATTAGGAATCTATTTAACCCGCGATTTATAAATCCGGATATTGAAATTATTCTTTTAGGCAATAGATTGGTCAATGTGCGATGCCCTAATATCATATAGGCACATGCGGTAGTGACTGTGATATATTGATATAGTCGAGCATAATCACAGCTTAAGATGGTAAACATCGGAATAAGGCAAAAGCTGAGGACTAAGAATGTTGCCCCTATAGTTTCTGCTGATAAATCTTTGCTTTTAGTGTTGCTCCGTAGGATCACCGGCGCGTTTATTGCAAAATAGTAAACAAACATGTATCCAATTAGTCTGAATAATATGGAACTCAAACCAAAAGTCGGAGAAACAAAATTTAATTTCAAGTGAAATTTAAATGTGTTGATTGATTCCCAGCCGATTGCATATATAGAATTCATCTGATTAGGGTCAAACTCGGTCCAGTCGGGAATGATTCCTTTCCAGGAATTATGAATGGTTAAGGCCGTACTTTGGTCCCCTTTGAAATGACATAGTGTGAGAAAAGATAGGCAAATTGTTGCGATAAGGGCAAGGTTGATGTGTCGGCTTTCCCGTTTTGAGTAGAATGTCAATGCAACAATCGGCAACGCGTAAAATATAAAGGCCTCATGAATAAGTAAGCCGATGATTATAAGTAATGTGACAAGAATGTTTCGAGGGGTGCTATCTCTGTACTTTTTTAATATGGTAAAAACTCCGATTATAAAACAGTACATAATATAATCTTTGCGAATTAAATCTGTTGTATGCCCGCATAATAATGGTGAAAAAACAAGCCACCAGATAATTCCGTAACCTTTAAATTTATTGTATAAGAACCATGTTACGAAAATATAGGCAATGACACATACCGGTACAAAAATCCATGCCGGTTGAAGTCCCGTCGACATACTGAAAAAATACAGGAGTTCGCCAATTAATCCACGCCTGACAAATCCACCTTCGAAATTGATAAGGAATTCGCTCCAACAGAAGTCGTCGTAAGGAAGCGCTATAAGTTGAAAGTATAACGGTTGCGCGAGTTTCCATGCCATCGAAATGATAATGATGGCGGATATGATTAAATATGCTTTTCGAGGCAATCCGCAGCATTCTCGGTAGTCGCAGTTTATTTTCAAGCTGCCGGGGGTAAATTCTGTTGCCATTGTCAGCGTGATTGGTTTAACGGTGCAAAGTTAGCAAAAAACTGATGATGGCGCAATAATGTTATAATCAGACACAAAAACAGCGGCAGCGGGCCTCCGTGGGGAGGCTCGCTGCCGTGTTATGGGGTGGAATGTCAGATGCGGATTTCCTGGCCGGGCTTGGTGAGGCAGTGGAAGCGCGTCTCACTGTCGGCGGGGACGGGATAGGTGCGGAAGTCGCAGGCCTCGGAGTCTTTGCCGTGGAAATGCATGGGGATGAGGTTGGCTGTCTTCACTTTTTCGATGAACTGCACGGCGCCGTCGGGTGCATCGTGGCCCTCGCGCGGGTCAACGGCGAAGAAGGCGATGTCAACGGCGGGCACAGCCTCGGCTATGCGGCCAACGGCGGTCTGGAACTTGGCAGTGATCTTCTGCACGTCGCGGCGGTCGGTGGGCTCGTCGAAGTGCCATGCGTTGAGGTCGCCGCCGTGGAATATGCGCAGGCCCTCCTTGGTGGTTACCACAAAGGCCACGCCGGCTTCGGCTGTCTCGAATGCCTGGACGGTCAGGCCGCCCATCACATCCTCAATCTTGTCGCCGGCCGACATGCCCACGGTGGGCTCCTCGGTGTTGGCTATGCCGAGCACGTCGTTTGAGAGCACATACACGCGCTTGTGGTTCTGGCCCAGGTTGAAAATCTCGTGGTTATAATGATGCTGGTGCTTGTTCGATACGAAGAACACAACCGGCAGGTCGGGATTGTGCTCCAGCTCTTTGACAACAGCATGTGCGGGGTCGCGATAGTAGTCGAAAACGAGGAGAGCTTCGGGAGTTTTCACGGTGAAGCCACAGTCGTCGAGGTAGGTGATTTTGGTCATGGTTGATATGTTTTATGAGTTTTTGTGATTGTCTGCATATAAAACGCCATGACCTCGCGATGTGTTCACTCCCTCCCTACACGCTCATGCCGGATTGGCCTCAAAACCGGCCGCGTGGACCGCCTGGCAAATGTCATCGGCCGATGCCGTGCCCTGTACCGAAGCCGACGCTGCGGCAAGGTCTACTGTTACGGCTTCTACGCCCGGAACGGCGGCTATGGCGCGCTCCACGGCCTGGCGGCAGTGGTTGCAGTTCATGCCTTTGATGGAGAATACGGTGTTCATGTTGTTGGTGTTTATGGGTTTGTGAATGTGTGTGAGGATGAAGGCGTAGACGAGCAGGGCCACGAGAATGGCCGAGCAGATGGTTGGCAGCAGCGGCAGACCGGCGCCGTGGCAGGCGGCATGGGCATGCTCGGCAGGGATGGCGAACCACGATGCCGGCAGCAAATAGTCGATGGCAAGCCCAAAAGCCATGGCGCCCACGATGATGGCGGCCAGATACACCACGGCGGCGCGGCGTCCCATCTCGCGCGATATCAGCGTGAACGACGCAAAGTTGGCCGCCGGCCCCGCCATCAGGAGCACCAGCGCGGTGCCCGGCGACAGGCCCTTGAGCATCAGCGACATGGCGATAGGTATCGACCCCGTGGCGCATACATACATGGGTATGGCCACTACCAGCACGGCCAGCATGGCCAGCACGGGACGGTCGCCAAGCACCGCGAAGAAGTCGGCCGGGACAAACACGGTGATGGCTGCGGCTATCACCAGTCCAATCACCAACCACGAGCCGATCGAGGCCACAAGGTCTACATAGCCGTAGCGCAGCGCCAGCAGCAGCTTCTTGCCGAAGCTTTGGTGCGGCTCTTTGACCGAGCATTCACCGTCGGCGCATTCCGGCTGTGCTGCCGGCTCTTTCTCCACTGTGCCTACGGCCACGCCGCCGAACATGGCGGTAACCAGGGCGGCAATGGGACGGATCACCGCAAATGCCGGCCCCAGCAGCGACCACGTGGCGGCTATGCTGTCCACTCCGGTCTGCGGCGTGGAGATGAGGAACGATGTTGACGCCGCACGCGACGCTCCCCCTCGACGCATGGCTATCGCCGTGGGCAGCACGCCGCACGAGCACAGCGGCAGGGGTATGCCTATCATCGCGGCCTTGAACACGGACGCGAAGCCGCGGCCCGACAGATGGCGCGACATGGAGCTCCGGCTCACAAAGGCATGGAGCAGGCCGGCTATCAGAAAGCCCAGCAGGATGTACGGCGACATCTCGTTGAGCATGTAGAGTAATGACTGGAAAAAATTCATTGCAGTGCTATGTGTTTTTTGTTGCACTGCAAAGATACAACACCGGGGCCGGCGGCATGTTACACTATTTCGCAAAAAGTTTGCAGCCCCGTAAGCGGGGTGGGGCGGTCACACCTCGGGCAGCGGCGTGCGCACGCCGTTCTCGCGGAACTGCGACGGCGTCATGCCCGTCATCTGCTTGAACTGGCGCGAAAGATGCGCCACCGACGAGAATCCCGTGCGCAGGGCTATCTCCGACAGTGTGAGGCGCTCGTAGCGTATAAGCTCCTTTACGCGCTCTATCCTCAGCGCCAGGAAGTAGTTCTCGATGGTGCGCCCCTCAACCTGGCTGAACAGCCGCCCGGCTGATGAATAGGACATGCCTGCTGCGCGGCTCACCTCGTCGGCAAGCTGGGGGCGTTTCTCGGTGTCGCGGCGCGAAAGCTCTATGAGCGTGTGTTTTATCCTCTCCACAGCTTCAGCCTCGCGGGTCTGGATTATGTCAAATCCGTCTGCGGCAAGCGCCTGCTCCAGGGCCTCGAGCTCCTGCGGCGTCAGGTCGCGTGCAAACTCTATGCTGCCCAGGCGCACATCCGTTGCCGGCAGCCCCAGCCTGTGTACAGCCTCGGTAACGGCGGCCACGCAGTGGCGGCACACCATGTTCTTGATGTTGACGGTCATGGCCATCTCACACATTGAATGTTAGTCCGTCGTATGCCAGGCGCACGCCCTGGGGCAGCTCGGCGTCGACATCGGCGTGCAGGCCCATGTCATGGCTCAGGTGTGTCAGATAGGTCTGTCGCGGGCGTATGCGCTCCACCAGCGCGAGTGCCTCCGGCAGCGTTATGTGGCTCATGTGAGGCTCTTTGCGCAGAGCGTTGAGCACCAGCGTGTCAACGCCGCGCAGCAGCTCCACCGTGGAGTCGGGCATTTCCTTGCAGTCGGTCACATAGGCAAATCCTCCTATCATGAAGCCCACAATGGGCAGCCGCGCGTGCATCACCGGCACGGGCACTATGCGCTCGCCGGCGGCGGTGAAGGACGCGTTGCGGTCTATGCAGTGCATGTTGAACTGCGGCACGCCCGGGTAAGGGTGCTCGGCGAAGCAGTACGGCACGCGGTTGCGCAAGTCGGTGGCCACGTTCGCTTCGCAGTATATGTCGAAATTGTCGGGGTGGCAATAGGGACGCAGGTCGTCGATGCCGCCCACATGGTCGTAGTGGCTGTGGGTAAGCAGAGCGGCGTGCAGTGCCGGCGAGCCCTCGCGCAGGATCTGCTCACGGAAGTCAGGTCCGCAGTCAATCAGTATGTTGCGCCCGGCGTCGGTGGTTACCAGCGCCGATGCGCGCAGGCGTTTGTCGCAGGGGTTGGTTGAGCGGCACACCGGGCATTTGCAGCCTATCTGCGGCACGCCGGTCGATGTGCCTGAGCCGAGAATGGTCACTTTCATTGCTGTGCGAATTTTGGATTTTTTTCTGTAATTTGCGCCTATTTGCGGAAGTTGGCAAGCTGCCCGTCCTCGAAGATGAGGTACACGCCGTCGTCATACACCCAGCGCTCCACCATCCCGGCCGTCGACGGCAGGCGCAGGTAGTCGTTGGGCGCCCCAAGGGCCAGGCGGCATTCGGCAGGCGTCATGCCGGCGCGCACGCGCGAGTGTACCACCAGGTCCCACACTTCGTCGGTCACGTTCGGGTACTTTTTGCGCGGGTTGTCAAAGGCGAACAGGGTGTCGAAGTTGCGCGTCGCTGTCGCGTCGTTGCCCAGTGTCATGGTCACGAACCGGTGCTGCCCGGCCTCGTCGGTGAAGGCCACGCGCAGCGGCTGGGTGTCGGTGCCGGCGGTCACATCGGTGATGGTGACGGGCTGATAGCGCATGCCGGTTGTCTCCACGCCCAGACTGTCGGTGCGTCGCGACACCAGGATGTAGTACTGCCGTCCCTTGATGCGGTCGGCCACCTCGCGTACCTGGGTGAGGTCCACGGTGAAGGGTAGGGTGAGGCGTTCGCGCTCGCCGAACTCCACACTGGGGATGCCCGGGCGGAAGGTGAAACGGCTGCCGCGCGGACCCTCGAATTCCATCACGGCCTCCTGGCCGCCGGTAAGCGAGTTGGCCCACGTTGTCTCGCAGAATGTCAGTGTGTCGCCGGCAAGGCTGTTGCGCAGCGAGTCGGCTGTGGCGTTCAGTGGGTTGAGTATCAGTCCTATGCGGTCGTCGCACACGTAGAACTGCTTGCCTGATTTCCACTCCGAAGGCTTCTGGGGCCTGATGTCGCCCAGGAGTTTGCTCTCAGCCGTCTCGGTGATGTGGCGCTTCTTGATTTCGCGCTGGGTGATTTTAGGCGTGCTCTCCACGCCGGTGAAACACCCTTGCAGCAGCGGCATGGTGGCTGCCGCTGCTGCAAGAATCAGTATGCTCTTGGTGAGTTTTGTCATTTTGTGGGGTCTATACCCAGATTGCTGTAAATGAAGGTGTAGATGTCGGTGTATTCGTCGATTACCTTGCTGATGGGCTTGCCAGCACCGTGGCCTGCCTTTGAGTCGATGCGGATCAGCTTGGGTTTGTCGCCGGTCTGCGCTGCCTGCAGGGTGGCCGCATACTTGAAGGAATGGGCGGGCACCACGCGGTCGTCGTGGTCGGCGGTGGTCACCATGATGGCCGGATATTTAACGGCAGGGCCGCTCTGAATGTTGTGCAGCGGCGAATATTTCAGCAGATACTGCGCCATCTCGGGCGAGTCGGCCGAGGTGCCGTAGTCGTGCGCCCAGTTCCAGCCTATGGTGAACAGGTGGTAGCGCATCATGTCCATCACGCCCACTCGCGGTATGGCCACTGCGAACAGCTCGGGATGCTGGTTGACGGTGGCACCCACCAGCAGTCCGCCGTTCGAGCCGCCCTCTATGGTCAGCATTGACGGCGAGGTGTAGCCCTTGTCTATCAGGTAACGGGCTGCGGCCGCGAAGTCGTCGAACACGTTCTGCTTCTGCTGAAGGGTGCCGGCTTCGTGCCATTTCTCGCCGTATTCGCCGCCGCCGCGCAGGTTGGCCTGGGCGTATATGCCGCCGTTCTCAAGCCACAGCATGCGGTTGGCCGAGAACGAGGGCTCCAGCGATATGTTGAAACCGCCGTAGCCGTAGAGGTATGTCGGATTCTTGCCGTTCAGCTCTATGCCTTTCTTGTGGGTGATGAACATGGGGATGCGTGTGCCGTCGGCCGACGGGTAGAACACCTGCTCGGTCACGTAAGCGTCGGAGTCGATGCCGTTGATGGCTGTCGACTGCTTCAGGGCCGACTTTCCCGTGGCAGCGTCGTAGGCGTAGGTCTGGCCCGGTGTGGTGAACGAGGCGAAGCGGTACAGAACCTCTGGATACTTGCGCGAGGTGGAGAAGGCCACGCTGCCGTATCCAGGCAGTGCTATCTCGCCCAGGCGTTTGCCGTCTTTCAGGCTGTGAACATAGGCGTGGTGCGAGGCGTCCTTCAGATAGGTGGCTATGAGTTTGTCGGCCGACACGTCAACGCCCACCAGCACATTGTCGCTCTCGGGGATGATCTCGCGCCAGTTCTGTCGGCGCGGGTCGGCCAAGGGAGCGGCCACCACGCGGTAGTTGGGGGCGTCGAGCGATGTGAGCATATACACGGTGCCGTCTATGATGTCGATCACGTTGACGGTGTTCTGTTGGTCGTCAACCACGCTCACCCATTCGGCACCGGGTTTGTGCAGTTGCTTTATTTTCAGTGCGTTGCCATTGCCTTGTCCGCCTATCTCTATCACCAGCGCCGAGGCGTCGTCGGGCGTCCATGCGCTGTGGAAGTGAAGCGGCGCTTTCAGGTCTTCAAATGCCACTGTGTCAGCACTCTGTGGTGTGCCCATCTTGTGGTAGTACACGCGGTGAAACTCGTTGGCGTTGGAGAATTCTTTGCCGGCCTCGGGTGCGGGATAGGCGCTGTAGTAGAACCCGTCGCCGTCCCAGGCCACGCCTGTGAATTTGGCCCAGACTATATGATCGTCGAGCAGTTTGCCCGTCACGGGGTCCATCACGTATATCTCGGTCCAGTCGCTGCCGCTGCGCGACACGGTGTAGGCCATGTATTTGCCGTCGGGGCTCATCGACACGCCGGTCAGCGCCACGGTGCCGTCATCGCTGAGGGTGTTGGGATCCAGAAACACCTCGGCATCGGTGCCCTCGGCATCTTTGGCGCGGTAGAGCACCGACTGGTTGCGCAGGCCGTCGTTGACATAGTAGTAGTATTTGCCGTCGGCCTCGCGCGTGGGCAGCCCCTGCTTGCGGTAGTTGTTGAGCTGTGTCAGGCGTTCGCGGATGGCGCTCCGGAACGGCACGGCGTCCAGATAAGCGCGCGTCACGGCGTTTTCGGCCTTGACCCAAGCCGTGGTTGCCGCCGCTGTGTCGTTCTCGAGCGGACGATAGGGGTCGGGCACCTTGGTGCCGAAATAGGTGTCGACGGTGTTGTCCTTCGGCGCGGCGGGGTATTTGGTCTGTGCCCCCGCCTGCAGTGGAATCATTCCGAGCGATATTGCCATTATGGTTAATGTTTTGTTCATACTTTGTGTCTGGTTATTTGATTATTACCTTGTGCGCTGATTTCTTGCCGCGCGCTATGTACAGGCCCGGGGCGGCATTGCTCTTGTCCACGGGACGGCCCTGCAGGTCATAGTATGTGCAGTCGCCTTCCTCCATTGCGTCAGGCGTATCTGCTGCTATGTCCTCCACGCCCGTGAGGATGTTGTTATAGAAAGCGTTGACTCCGTGAACGTCAAACTTGTAGTTACCGGTCTTGTCGCCGAGGGTGAAGCTTGCCGATTTGAATTTCAGCGGGAAGAAACCGATGTAGTCGTCGTCGCCGAACTCGTTTACGTCGAAGTATAGATCATTTGGCTCATTGGCTTTGAGGCTCACTTCGTGCTCAACTTTTACGGTGCGAGCTGCATTTGCGGGCAGCATCGTCAGCGCCACTTTCTTGATGGTTGTCGTGCCGGGGTTCACGGTCACTTTTATCTGGTCGGGAAGCGAATATACGCGCTTCTCATTCGTCAGTGTTATCTGTGTGGCGCGCGAGCTGGTGATGCGGTAGTTCACTGTGCATCCGCCTGCCTGATTTGCCATCTGGGTGAGTTTCAGGCTGTTCTTGTCAACACCTGTCACCGATGTTGTCCAGCTCTCGGGAGTGAAAACTGGTTCTGTAACAATATGGTGAGGCGCCGATGCCGATTCCACGCACACTGTGGTGGTGTCGGTGAACTCGCCCAGTGTGGCAACCAGTTTGGTCTCGGGCGAATCCTCTTGCGGAACCAGTCCTTCGAGAACGCCGTCCTTCACGCTCACCACGCCGGGGGTCAGTGCTGTCCATTCAATGTTGGCGGGGTTGTAGGAGTAGGTCTTGCCGTCGGCCTGCGCGGTCACTTCTATCGGGTACTGGCGCACATGGTCTATCAGTATGTTCTTCAGCTTGATGGCGATGTCGGCATTGACCACTGTCACTTTCTTCGTGGCGGTGGCGGGGCCGTAGGTGGCAGTCAGCGTGCCTTCGCTGGGCTTGGCGGCGGCGGTGAAGGTGGCCCCGTCGCAGGTGCCGAGGCTGGCGTCGCAGCTCAGGGTCACACCCTGCACATCGTCCGACACCAGTGTGCCGTATTTGTTGTAGCCGTAGAATTTCGGAGTGTATGAGCTGTAAACCGGCGCTTTGATCTCGCCGTCGGCAAAAGCGATGGTGGCGATTTCGGCGTCATCGGGTGCGGTGTTCACCACCATCCAGCCGTTGGCGATGGCGCGCGGCGAGTTCTCGGTGGTCTTGTTCACCACTTTTCCCAGCACCAGCATCTGCGTCGAGCCGCCGGCATCCACTGTCGCTGCGTGCGCGCATCCCAGGGCCTTCATTATCTCGCACATCAGGTCGCTGCTGCAGCCCGCCGACGAGCCGTAGGTCTGGTCGGTCGACTTGTCTATGGTCAGTATGTACAGCTTCTTGTAGTCCGAGCTGGCACCGTAGGCTGTCTTGGGGTAAATCTGGTTGTTGTATGAGTTCCCGGCATTTGTCTCGGGGTCGATCACGCCGTCTTTCATCACCAGCGACAGTCCCTGCAGCGCCTGGGTCATCTTGGGCTGCGAGCCGTCGGAGTATGTGGCCCAGCGGTGGCTGAAGGTCACTTTGTCGCCGATGGCGAGTTTGGCCAGGTTGGCCTGGCAGTCACCGTCATGCCCCACGATGCAGAAGTCATAGTTGCCAAGCGTGCCGCGCCCGGCTGCCGTCTTCACTTCCATCACGGTGGCGGTCATCGGGCCGCCCACGTTCCAGTCCTGGCCGGCGTCCAGCTTGCAGTACACCTCGGTCGATTTTCCCTCCTGGATCACATAGTGGTTGTCCACCTGGTTGACGGGTTGGAACTGTTTTCCGCTGGGATAGAAGCGGTTGTAGATGCCTATCTCGTTCTCGCGCACCACTTTGTTGAACTGGTGCACGGTCATTTCGCCGAATTTCTCGCTGCTAACTGAGCCGGTCCACAGCATCGGCTCCATCCACAGGCGCGCATCGTCGGTGCCGATTATGCACGACCCCGCCGGGCCGCCCACCCACTGGTCGCGGTAGCTGTTGGTCTCGGTCACGATGGTGCTGTTGCGCACCGAGCCGCCGAAGGGCGTGCCTATCAGCAGGTCGCTCCACGGAGCCTGGCCCGACACGCACCAGAAGTTGCCGTTCGCGCCGGCTATCACTTTGTGCCCGGTGCTGCTCATGCGCTCTGCAGCGGCCACTATGCTCTCGGTCTTGCCCACGGCCTCCTGCGCCTGCATGGTCTCTATGCGAACGTACGGATTGGTAAGGTCGGCTGTTACTATGTTGATGTTCAGCGGATAAGTCGGCATGCGCAGTCGCGTCCACTCCGTGCCGGGACCTATCTGGCGCTGCTCAAGTATGTTTATCGGATAGCTGTTGCCCTTGTATTCTATCGGGGCAAGCTGCGCCGTGGCGCTGATCGCCATCGCTGCGGCTGCTGTCAGCATTGTTAGCTTCTTCATGTTGAGATTCAGGGTTTTATTTTTTTTAATTTGGATTGATGTTGATTGGCTTTTTTCACGGCCTTCGTATGTCTACCCATATAAGTATCGTTATACCTACCCATAAGTAGCAGTCTACCTACCCATAAGTAGCAGTCTACCTATCCATATAAGTATCAATATACCTACCCATAAGTAGCTCTACCTACCCATATAAGTATCCGTATACCTATCCATATAAGTAAACGTGCATACGAGCAGCCGGTCCATACTGTCTATATTCGTTGTTTTTTATGTCCTGCGGCCTGCAGAGCCACATTTCGGGTGCAAATATACATCTAAATCTCTAAAAATGGAAATTTATATATAATAATGTATATAAAGTGCCGAAATGTCCCCCCCCAAAAAAAACACATCCCCAACCTAACAACCCGTATAAGACTTATAAATCTCATAAAAGCTATAATGGCTATAAAAGCTATAAATCTTACCCCGGCCCTCCTACAATCCCATAAAAGCTATCCCCACCCCCCAAAAAAATCCCCCTCCTCCCCAACCTTTTTTCGGCCTCCTTGACCACCTCTCGGTAAAAATTCCACCCCCTCCAGCAAATTTTACGCCTCTCTGCCACAAAATCTGCCGCAAAACCATGTTGTAAAACATATTCCCGGATTTTGCGGCCTTCGACTGGGGCAACACGCACTATGACAGCCCGTTGCA
>JAXJRL010000122.1:0-3023 GCA_036310635.1 Muribaculaceae bacterium
GGGGATGGTGGCTACATATTGATGTTGTGCTGTTGCTTTTTACTGAAAGCTGCTACTAACGACTCATAAATCTACCCTTAATCGTGTATTGGATGATAGTTGCGGATTTTAGGTTTATACAACCTATAAGTTGTATTTGTTCAAGATACGGCGAGTTCTCATATTTTAAGAAAGCCATTTGGAATTCTGGTGAGATTTTTCGGCAAAGGGTGGGGCGGTTACGATAAAATTTCGTACCTTTGCAGAAATTTTTTAATTAAATTTTTCCATTCTATATCAATCATTATTCGGAACTCACTTTTAGAACCACAAAATGGACATTAATGACATTACAGTGAAGTTCGCCGAACCGTCCCACGCTTCATATGCACCGCTGATTGTGAAGCTCATCTATGAGTCAGCCCTTCAGCGCGGAACCGGCATAGCGAAGCGCACCCCGGAGTACATCGCCCAGAAAATCACGGGCGGAAAAAGCGTTGTCGCCCTCCATGGCGACCGTCTCGTGGGGTTCAGCTACATCGAGAGCTGGGGTCACGGCGACTATGTGGCCACTTCCGGACTGATTGTCGACCCAGAATACCGCCATCTTGGCCTTGCCGGCGCCATCAAGGCGAAAACTTTCCAGCTGGCTCGACTCAGGTTCCCCTACGCCAAAATTTTCTCTATCACCACTTCTCTGCCGGTGATGAAGCTCAACTCCCGTATGGGCTACAAGCCCGTCACGTTCTCCGAGCTCACCACCGACGAAGAGTTCTGGCGCGGTTGCCAGGGATGCCGCAACTACGACATTCTGCAGCGCAACAACCGCCGCATGTGCCTCTGCACCGGCATGCTCTTTGATCCGCAGCAGCCAATGCCTACGGACAAGCACGCCAACCCTTACATGATGAAGTTCAAAAATGCCTTGAATCGCATACTGCATCTCCGACGATAAAGCGGAGCCTGACACAGGCCGTGCACGCCCCCCGAGGCGACGCACGGCTCCCTTCGTATTTCCCCCCTCCTCACATTTTCCTTTTTTCCCACTATCCACAAACAATTTTATACAGCCCATATTATGTCCAAGAAGAAAGTACTTCTCGCCTTCTCAGGCGGTCTCGATACATCATTTGCAGTGAAATACCTCAGCGAAGACCTCGGCTACGAGGTGCACACCGCCATCGCCAACACAGGCGGTTTCAGCGACGCTGAGCTCGAAGCCATCGCCAAGCGCTCAAAGGACCTCGGCGCAGCTTCGCACGCCACTCTCGACATCACCGACGACTACTACCAGAAGTGCATCCGCTACATGGTTGCCGGCAACGTGCTCCGCAACGGCACTTACCCCATCTCTGTAAGCTCAGAGCGCACATTCCAGGCCATCGCCACCATCGAGTACGCCAAGAAGATTGGCGCAGACGCCATAGCCCACGGCTCGACCGGCGCCGGTAACGACCAGGTGCGCTTCGACCTCACATTCCAGATCCTCGCCCCCGGCATTGAAATCATCACTCCCACCCGCGACATGACTCTCACCCGCGAGTACGAGATCGACTACCTGCGCAAGCACGGCATCCAGGCCGACTACAAGAAGATGGAATACTCCATCAACAAGGGCCTCTGGGGCACATCGATCGGCGGCAAGGAGACCCTCCACTCCGAGCAGACCCTCCCCGAGAGCGCTTATCCCTCGCAGCTCACCGCCACCGAGCCCGAAAAGATGACCATCGGCTTCAAGGAAGGCGAGATTGACTCTGTAAACGGCAAGCACTACGACAACCCCGTCGACGCCATCCGCGAAGTGGAGCGCCTGGGCAGCCGTTTCGCCATCGGTCGCGACATGCACATCGGCGACACCATCATCGGCATCAAGGGCCGCGTAGGCTTCGAGGCCGCAGCCCCCATCCTCATCATCGCCGCCCACAAGATGCTCGAGAAGCACACTCTCACCAAGTGGCAGCAGTACTGGAAGGACCAGGTGGCCACATGGTACGGCATGTTCCTGCACGAGGCACAGTATCTGGAGCCCGTGATGCGCGACATCGAGAAGATGCTCGAGAGCTCGCAGCGCAACGTCAACGGCACCGTCACCATCGACCTCCGTCCCTACTCCTACACCCTCGTTGGCGTGGATTCGCCCTACGACCTGATGAAGACCGACTTCGGCGAATACGGCGAGGTGAACCGCGCATGGACCGCCGACGACATCAAGGGCTTCACCAAGATTCTGGCCAACCAGATGAAGATTTACCACAACAACCAGCTCAAGAACGGCAAAGCAGAGTGACCATGCCCCAGACTATATATAAGGTGGGCATCATCGGCGGTGCAGGCTACACCGCCGGCGAGCTCCTGCGCCTGCTCATCAACCATCCCAATGTGGAAGTGGCCTTTGTCCACTCCACCAGCCATGCCGGCCAGCGCGTGGACAGCGTGCACCAGGGCCTGCTCGGCGAGACCGACCTGGTCTTCTCCGACATCCATCCCCTCGGCGAGGTTGACGTGCTCTTCCTGTGCTCGGCCCACGGCCAGAGCCGCCAGTTCTGGGAGCAGAACGAGCGTCCCGAGGGCCTGCGCGTAATCGACCTGGCGCAGGACTTCCGCGACGAGTCGAACGGCTATGTCTACGGCCTCCCCGAGATGAACCGCAGCCGCATAGCCGGCACTAAGTCGCTGGCCAATCCCGGATGCTTCGCCACTGTCATCCAGCTCTCCCTGCTGCCTCTGGCCGCTGCCGGACAGCTGCCCGATGGCGACGTGAACATCACGGCCCTGACCGGCTCAACCGGCGCAGGCGTAAAGCCGGCCGCCACCACCCACTTCAGCTGGCGCACCGACAATGTGTCGGTCTACAAGGCATTCACCCATCAGCACCTCATTGAAATCGGTGCCACCCTCGACCGCCTGCAGCCCGGCAACACGGCGCGGCTCAACTTTGTGCCCATGCGCGGCGACTGGGCCCGCGGCATATTCGCCGTCACCACTCTGCACAGCTCTCTTTCGGCCGAGGAAGCCTACCAGCTCTATGCCGATTACTATGCCGA
>JAXJRL010000123.1:0-24228 GCA_036310635.1 Muribaculaceae bacterium
ATCTCAAACAGTTCCTCAAGCCCCTCGGGCAGGAACATCCAGAATGCATCTGCGGTTTTCATTCCGCAAATTTAACACTTTCTCAAAAATTCATGCACCGCATTCTCTGCTTGAGCCATAATTCCCGCCTGGCGGTGATAGTCGGGACGATGAAAGCTGCAGTTACCCGTTATGCGCGGACGCGATGTATCGCGTCCCTACCGATTTGGCAATCACGTTTTTACGAACATATAATCCGCGACCAACACTCGTTTGATTATATCATGAACTATGTGGATGAAAACGTTTTGCGCTGGGATTCCGATTGTTTTAATCAAAGCACCAAATAATATTCTAAAATGAAACATCTACTCTCAATCCTGACCGTGTGTCTTGTGGCGATAGCCTCAAGCGCACAGAACAAAGCTGACATTGAGGTAAGCTACACGGAGCATTCTCCGAACCTTCGCAACGGCAAGGATGATGTAACACATCAGTATATATTGCTTGCTAATGCCGATGAGTCTAAGTTTTATTCACCGATTACCGAATATATCGACTCCCTCAACTCCACACCGGAAGGACAGGCTAAATATAAGGAGATGACCCGCGGCGCATTCATGAGCGGCAAACTGGATGATATGCCACGCAAGGATGGTGACTATTATGTCACGGTCTCACGTAAGGACAACAAGCTCACCTATTATGACAAGGCGGGTCTTGACAGTTACCTATATGAAGAGGAACTGCCAGAATGGAACTGGGAAATCTCTGACTCCACCAAGACCTTATTAGGCTACGAGTGCATTAAGGCTACAACAGATTTTCACGGACGTAAGTGGACGGCATGGTTCGCTCCGGAGATACCGCTCAACGCCGGGCCGTGGAAACTCGCAGGTCTCCCCGGACTGATACTTGAAGCCACGGCAGAGGGTGGGCAATACAGTTTCATAGCCGACGGCATCCAGCAGACCTCGAAAGAGATTATCCCGATATATCTCACAAACGAATACGAGAAAACCGACCGTATTTCGTTCCTGAAAGCCAAGCGAAACTTCCTCGATAACCCATTGGGCCAGATCAATGCTCAATTCGGAGGCGGTATCAGTATATCGAAAACAGACAGCGACAACAACGATCCCATCTTCGCATCCTCATCCGTAGTCGACCTAATCGAGACCGACTACAAATAAAGACCGATATACCCTGTAAATATTTTATGAGAACTATTTTAGCAGCCTTCGTAGCAATCTCCGCTTCGTTTATGGCGTTTGCAGGCGATACCGAGGAGGAAATATTGAAGCATCGGGTAGCTTTCAACGGCATGCTGACCTCCCAGGATTCCTACCAGTTGGAAGCATCATATCATTATATGATATGCAAATATGCAGGTGTTGGTGGTAGTTTTGGTTATTGGAAGAATTAGTGTAGGCTATCTGATGTCGAATCTCGATATTTACAGTCAGATGAGGCACTTATCTTATGAAGGAATCTCCTTTGAGAAATTTTATCCGAAACGCAACTTCATGCAAGGAGCTTATTTAAGTTGCTCATATTATTTCTAAGCCGTTGCGATTCACGACACGTTAACCCATAGAGAATAAAGTCGGACGGATGTGGGGATGGGTAAAATTCTGGGGAAGAGGGTTGGGGTTACGGCGTTATTTGAGTAAATTTGCCGTCCGTAACGCTGACTTTCGTGCTTGCGCTCCTCACAAAACCATCGGAAAATGACAGACAATTCGCCATCAACCAGACTGCAAATCCTGATCTGCACCATCGGTGCGGAGGGAATCAAGCGCGTGTGCAACGCGGCACATCCGCGCATTGCCGGCGTGGAATATCTGGTGCTTTGGCAACAGCCCGACACGGACATTCCGGTGCCGGAAGCATTGGCAGAGCGTACTGATTTCAAGGTGTTTACGCACCGAAGCCGGGGAATATCGCGCAACCGCAACTTCGCCATCGAACACTCCAGCGCGCCGCTGGCGCTAATGGGTGACGACGACATAGATTACTCCGAGGACGGCATCCTCGAGCTTCTGAAGCAAGCCGAAGAGAACCGCGATGCCGACATCCTTCTGTGTCGCTATAAATCCAACGGAAAATACGTAAAACCCTATCCCGAAGCAGCTTGCCTCTACCGGAATGTGCCCAAGGGATATTATGTCAGCGCCCTCGAGATAGCGTTCAGGCCTTCAGCCGTCCGCAATGCCGGACTGTGGTTCAACGAGAACATCAGCATCGGCACGCCGGTGCTGAAATGCGGCGAGGAAGATGTGTTTGTCAGGGACGCGCTCATTCGAAAACTGACAGTAATGGTTGTGCCGGCATGCGTCGGGAGTCACGACCATGCGAGCACCAGCGAGCGCGACGCGAAACAGCCCTATTTCGCAATGACCCACGGCGCCGTGATGATGCACATGCATCCCGCCACGTGGATTCCGCGCGTAATGGTGCATGCCCTGCGCGAGAGCAAAGCGGGGCGGTGGAGCTGGTGGCGCTACTTCACGCTGTGCCTGAAGGGAGCCGCCTACGCCCGCCGCAACAAAGTGTTCAAAAGCCAGCGCGTGAACTGAAGGAACGGCCGTAACCGTCAGCGGCCCTGCATCTTTGGCGTCATGATCATTGAATCGGCCGTGTCGTCGGCAACCTTGTCGCCAAGAGTCTCACGGATAATCTCGATGGCGAACGCCATTGTTGTGCCGGGGCCTTCCGACGTTATCAGATTGACATCCTTGACCACAGGGCTGTGCTCGTAGGTTGCGCCGCCCTTTGCCAGGGCATCCTCAAGGCCGGGGTAGCACGTGGCCTTCTTGCCGCTGAGCACGCCCAGGGGCGCGAGGACCACGGCCGGACCGGCGCAGATGGCTGCAATGCGGCCGCCCTTGGCGGCGTGGGCCTTGATGGCATCGTTCACGGCCTTGTCGGCGTGGAGATTAGGTGCTCCGGGCACACCGCCGGGGACAATGAGCCAGTCGGCGTCCGTAAGATCCGTTTCGCTGAGCAGCGTGTCAGCCACAACAGTCTGGCCGGTAGCGCCTTTCACTTCCTTACTTTCGGTTGTGGAGACTTCCACCACCTCCATGCCTGCGCGGCGCAGAGCGTCGACAGTGGCAATTGCCTCTATCTCCTCCACGCCGGGAGCCATGAATATATACGATTTTTTTGCCTGCATAGTGAGTGTTGACATTATAGTCATCAGTAGTAATATTTTTTTCATGACTATCCAACACGTTCCCTGCCCGCAAGGTTCGCACGCCAACACATATTTTTCTGAGACTCATTATTGCCAGCCCGCTACGGAATCACTATCTTTGCCGGCATGAAACATCCGGTGATCATACGCTGCCGCCTGGTGCCGCGCCGCCTGTGTCTGAATCTTTTCGGCACGCTGTGGGTGCGCGATCCGTCGTGGCTCGACTGCTGTATGATCAATCACGAGCGTATCCACGACGCCCAGCAGCGCGAACTGCTGTGGGTGCCGTTCTATGTGATCTATGTGCTGGAATGGCTGATGTGGATGGTTCGTTACCGCAACTGGGACCGCGCTTACAGGGCCATATCATTCGAGCGCGAAGCCTATGCCAACGCCGGCAATCTCCATTATCTTGCCACGCGCCGCCACTATGCCCAGTGGCGCCGGCAATAACTCAACTCAGTTTTTCGGCCTTGGCGGTCTGCTTGCCGTGCTCGTAGAGCTGGTAGGAGTTGACCAGGTTGTGCCAGATGCTGTAAAAGCCGCCTGCTATGGATGTGATGGGCGTGAAGAAGGTGTAACCCAGCCAGATGGCAAGCACCGTGTTCTTCTGGCCCAACGACTGTCCGCCGGTGATTTTGTCGCCGTAAGCGGCTCCTATCTTGCGGCCGAGGTAGAACTGGACCATGCAGCTCACACACGACACCACCACCAGCCACAGCTCCGTGGCAAGCGTCACATCACTGTGCACTATGTAGCGCGTGGTGACGCCTGTGGCAAGCGCGAGGGCCACAACCCACAGGTGGAACGACAGCTCGTGGTATTCCGAAATCTTCTCGTGCAAGCGTGGCTTGAACCAGCGGATCATGAATGCCAGCAGTAGAGGCAACAGCAACAGCGGGAACACCTTGCCGAGAATCAGCACCGAGGCATTCCACAGCGTCATGGCAGGATTGGGATGCACGAAAGGCACGACGGCCGGAATGAGCAGCGCGGCAAACAGGTTGATGAGGATGGTGTAGGTGGTGATGTGCGATGCGTCGCCGCCAAGCTTACGGGTGATGACGGCGCCGGCGGTGGCCGTGGGACAGATGAAGCAGATCATGGCGCCCTCGAGCACTATGCGCATGCCGCTGTGGGGCATGGTCATCAGCAACGCGCCCAGCCCAACGAACATGCCGCACTGGAACAGCAGCAGCCACCAGTGGTAGCGGCACAGGCGCAGATGGCGCGGGTCCACCTTGCAGAATGTCAGAAACAGCATGCAGAATATGAGCATGGGCTGCAGAAAGCCGACGCCGGTGTTAACAGCCTGATGCACAGCCACAGGCAGCTCAAAAGTATGATAAACAAGGTAGCCGAAAACGCCGGCCAGGATGGAGAAAATGAGTATCCAGTCCCTGACGAATTGTAAAATTTTCATAGGTCTTTATTGACAGCGGCTTAGCCATGATGAGGCGGTCTATCGTTCGTCTTCAAGCCGCATTACGCACTGCAAAATTACACATTTTCCTCCGATGGGCGCATCACCGCACCGTGGCTCTTAACAAATTTTGCACCTTGTGGAGGCCGGGCAGACGTCTGGGTGCAGTTGGCTTGTCGGCGAAAGTTTTGTAACTTTGTAGAGCAAAACGTTCTCAAGACTTATGAAAACACGTCTCGTAATATTCGACTTTGACGGCACCCTCGCCGACACCACAGCCACCATCCTGGCCACCTATCGCATGACCATCGAAGCCGTGGGAGCGGAGCCACGTAGCGACCAACAGGTGCGCGCCACCATCGGACTGCCGCTCAAGGAGGGCTTCCGTCAGCTCTTCCCGCAGTTCTCAGAGGAACAGCTCGACCGATGCACCGACACCTACCGCGAAATCTTCGAGGAGAACCGCGCACGGCTGTCGCCCAAACTCTTCCCCGGCGTGGCCGACACACTCGCCGAGCTGGATCGTCGCGGCATAGCCATGAGTGTGGCGTCGTCGCGTTCCAATGCCTCGCTCATGGATTTCTGCCGCGAGCACGGCATGGACCGCTACATGAAACTGGTGCTCGGCGCCGACTCGGTGACCCGCGCCAAACCCGATCCCGAGCCTGTGCTCATCACCCTCAGGCAATTGGGCGTGGCGCCCGAGGAAGCCGTGGTTGTAGGCGACATGCCCGTCGACATAGCCATGGGCCGCGGAGCAGGCTGCCGCACCGTGGCCGTGACCTACGGCAACGCCTCGCGCGCCGACCTTGCCGAAGCCGGCGCCACCCACATAATAGACCACTTCCCCGACCTCCTGCCCCTCCTCACAGACTGACAACGTTGATCGGGGGAGGGAATGAAGAAAGCCGCTCCGGTGGGGAGCGGCTTTCGCACTGAGAGAGGAGAATGTTGATATATAAATCTGGTGGAAGTTGGTTCTTCGGTTAGTTCTGCTGAACCTGAGGCTGGGCAGGACGCTGGCGGCCGTTCTTGCCGTCTTTGCCCTTCATCATGCCCTGGAACTTGCCGTGGCGGCCGCGTCCCTGCTTCATGTCCTTGCCGGCCTTGGCACCCTTGCCGGGTTTGAAGCCCTTACCGGGCAGGTTCTGCTGTACGGCGGTGTTCTCAAGGAAGGTTACATACTGCTCGGGGGTGAGGACTTTCTGGACCTGGTGCAGGTAGTCGAGACGCTCCTGCATGCGCTTGGCGCGCATCACCGAGTCCTTCTCCTGGCGCACTTCGCGGGCCTTTAGCTTGGCCTCGTCCTGTTCCAGCTTGGCTTTCTGACGCTCAGCCACCATCTGGTCGTTGATTTTGGTGATCTGTGCCTTCTGGTCGGCGGTCAGGGTGATGCCCTGAAAGGCTGCGAGGGGATCGGCGCAACGTGCCTTCTGGCACTGGGCGGGACAGGTCTGCTCCTTGGCCTGGGGCTGCTGTGCGAAGAGGTTGCCTGCCGAAACTGCGGCTATTGCCATAATGGCGAATGCTAAAATTTTCTTTTTCATAATCATTATCGTTGTTTTTGTTTAATAATTTTCTGTTGGGTAATCGGAGCGGGTTATGTCGTTGCCGGGTTGGTACGGCACCGGCCTTTTGTCCCGGCATCCGTAATAAAAGACTCGGAAGTATAACGCCGGTTTAACGCAAAATGTTGACTTTAACCTCATTTAGCATCGTTTTTGTTAATTTTTTTAATCTCAAGGTCGGGCACATATATGATATATAATTGGCAATTTTTTGCTAACTTTGCATCTCTGTGCTGCGACGCCGCAAAGACAGGCCGCAGTCATCACCATCCAAGCATTTATCCGATGATTGAATTCGTTTCAGGCCGCCTTGAGAATCTCACTCCCACAGCTGTTACCGTTGACGGGGGCACGATAGGCTATCTGGTCAACATATCGCTCAACACCTTCGGCGCCCTCGAGGGCAAGCAGTCGGCACGTCTGCTCATCCACGAGGTCATCCGCGAGGACGCATGGACTCTCTTCGGTTTTCTGAGCGAGGCCGAGCGCTCGCTTTTCCGTGCGCTGATCGGAGTGTCGGGCGTGGGCGCCACCACGGCCATGCTCATCCTGTCGGCCTACTCCACCGCCGAACTCGAGGCTCTGATTGCCTCAGGCGACACCAATTCGCTGAAAAACATCAAAGGCATAGGCAAAAAAACGGCCGAACGCATAATAGTGGACCTCCGCGACAAAATAAAAGCCTCGGAAACTGCGTTACAAATAAAGCCGCAAGCCTCACCCGAGGTATTCGACGAGGCGCTCGCCGCCATGGTCATGCTGGGCTACACCCGCCCGGCCGCGCAGAAGGCCCTGAAGAAGGTTTTCGACGCCGACCCGGCCACCCGCCTCGAAACGGCCATCAAGAAGGCCCTTGCCATGATGTGAGGGTCTGAAGACCAAATATGAACTCCAGTCGTCCGACCAATCTACATATCACTTTCACCCGCCCGCGCCGCACTTTTGTGGTGCTGGCATTGCTGTGTGCGCTCTCGGCTCTGGGCATTGCCCAGATCACGGTGACCACGCCCAATCCTCCCCCGCCCCCGGCCTATCCTCCCAAGCCCATGACGCCCATGGACAGCACCATCCTGCCCTTCCCCGTGCAGGGCACAGTGCCGCAGTCATACGAGGAGCTCATGGCCGACCAGCTGGGATATGACCTGGCAACACCAAAAAACATTGAGAGCCAGCTGGAGTACGACCCCGTGACGGACTGCTACATAGTGCGCACCACGGTGGGCGGTCGCGACATAGCCACACCCTTCATGCTCAACCACCAGCAGTATGAGAACTGGCAGCTGCGCCGCTCCATGCAGCAGTACTACAAGCAGCGCAACCTGGAGATGCTCAACG
Source organism: Muribaculaceae bacterium (assembly GCA_036310635.1). Classification (GTDB taxonomy): domain Bacteria; phylum Bacteroidota; class Bacteroidia; order Bacteroidales; family Muribaculaceae; genus CAG-873. The sequence goes on from JAXJRL010000123.1 coordinate 7,505, forward strand.
AGGAGAAGGAGAAACAGCCCTTCAACATCCTGGACATGAACTTCGCCCTCGGCCCCCTGGAGAAGATTTTCGGTCCCGGCGGCGTGCAGCTCAAGACCCAGGGCTCGGTGCAGGTGTCAATGGGCATCAAGAGCAACAAGACCGACAATCCGTCGCTGTCGCTGTCCTCGCGCCGCAAAACATACTTCGACTTCGACCAGAAGATCCAGGCCACCATAGCCGCATCCGTGGGCGACCGTCTGAAGTTCAACATGACCTACAACACCGATGCCACCTTCGACTTCGACTCGAAGAACCTGAAGCTCTCGTACGAAGGCAAGGAGGACGACATAGTGAAGAACATCGAGGCCGGCAACGTGTCGATGACCACCGGTTCGTCGCTGATCCGAGGCTCAACGGCCCTGTTCGGCGTAAAGACCAAGCTGCAGTTCGGCAAACTGACGGCCACCGCACTCGTGTCGCAGCAGAACTCAGAATCGAAGAGCGTGAGCAGCCGCGGCGGTGCGCAGACCACCAAGTTCACGGTCAACGCCGACGAATACGACCAGAACCGCCACTACTTCCTGGGCCAGTTCTTCCGCGAGCACTACGACGAGTTCGCCTCCAAGCTGCCGCTCGTCACCTCGGGCATCAACATCACCCGCATCGAGGTGTGGATCACCAACAAGAGCAACCGTTTTGACCAGAGCCGCAACATAGTGGCATTCATGGACTTAGGTGAGGAAAACCGTCTCGCTTCCGACCACTGGGTGCCCAATCCGCAGTATCCCAACCCTGCCAACGCGTCGAACAACCTGCTTGCCTCCATCAAGGCCGACTATCCCGGCGCGCGCCAGATTTCAACAGTGACGCAGGCCCTGGAGCCCCTGGCCGCATATGACATAGAGGGCGGACGTGACTATGAAAAGGTGGAGAGCGCGCGCCTGCTGTCGTCCAACGAGTACACGCTCAATCCCACCCTGGGCTACATTTCGGTGCGCTCGGCCCTCAACGCCGACGAGGTGCTGGCCGTGGCCTACGAGTACACCTACCGCGGCCAGGTTTACCAAGTGGGCGAGTTCTCGGGCGACATCACCACCACCGACCAGTCGCTCTACGTCAAGATGCTGAAGAGCACCACCGTGGCTCCGCGCCTGCCCATGTGGGACCTGATGATGAAGAACGTGTACAACCTGGGCGGATACCAGGTGCAGAAAAACAAGTTCAAGCTCAACATCAAGTACCTGAGCGACACCACCGGCACCGCCATCAACTATCTGCCCGTGCCGGGCATCAACAACAAGCCCATCCTCCAGCTCATGAACCTGGACCGCCTGGACTCCAACCAGGAATCGAACTCCGACGGCTTCTTCGACTTCATCGAGGGCTACACCATCATTCCCTCCACCGGCAAGGTCATCTTCCCCGTGGTGGAACCGTTCGGCTCCAACCTGCGCAAGGTGATAGGCAACGACATGGAGGCCGAAAAATATGTGTACCAGGAGCTTTACGACTCCACACTAATCGTGGCGCGCCAGTTTGCCGACAAGAACAAGTTCATTCTCGAAGGCGAATACCAGGCATCGTCAGGCTCGCAGATCCGCCTCAACGCCATGAACGTGCCCCGTGGCTCGGTGGTGGTAACCGCCGGCGGCGTCACCCTCACCGAGAACTCGGACTACACCGTGGACTATGCCATGGGCATTGTGACCATCACCAACCAGAGCATCATCGACTCCGGCCAGAGCATCAGCGTCACCCTCGAAAACCAGTCGATGTTCTCCACTCAGCGCAAAACTCTCCTGGGCCTTGACCTGCAGTACGAGTTCAACAAGAACCTGAACGTGGGCGCCACGCTGATGCATTTCTCCGAGAAATCGCTCACCGAAAAGGTGAACATCGGCGACGAGACCGTGAACAACTCAATGCTCGGATTCAATCTGAGCTGGAACACCGAGTTCATGTGGCTCACCAACCTGCTCAACAAGATTCCGACCATGAACGCCGTGGCGCCGTCAAAGTTCAGTCTGACAGCCGAATACGCCCGCCTCATACCACACAAGCAGAAAACAGGATCGAACAAGGGCTCATCCTATGTGGACGACTTCGAGTCAACGCAGACCGGCATTGACCTGCGCTCGCCCTACGCCTGGTTCCTGGCATCAACCCCTTACGACAATGCCTCTGACGCCCTGTTCCCCGAAGCCGCGCTGTCAAACAACGTGGCCTACGGCAAGAACCGCGCCCTGCTCAACTGGTACTACATTGACCGCATGTTCACCCAGCGCAACTCGTCGTTGGCACCCGGCTACATCAAGAGCGACCTTAAACAGCTCTCCAACCCATACGTCCGCGAGGTGACCAACCGCGAGATCTTCCCCGGCCGCGAGCTCAAATACGGCGAATCGTCAACCATCCAGACTCTCAACCTCTCGTTCTATCCCACCGAGCGCGGCCCCTACAACCTCGACGCCGAAAACATAAACGACGACGGCTCGCTTCTCAACCCCGAGAAGCGCTGGGGCGGCATCATGCGCCGACTGGACAACACCAACTTCGAGCAGAGCAACATCGAGTATGTGCAGTTCTGGATGATGAACCCCTTCCTGGACCCCGAGAACCCCAACTTGGACGGCGGCGACCTTTACCTGAACTTCGGCGAGCTCTCCGAGGACATCCTCAAGGACGGACTCAAGAGCTACGAGAACGGCATACCCGTAGACGGCAACGACCAGTACCTGAAGGAGACAAACTGGGGACGGGTGTCAAGCCAGAACTCGCTGACCTACTCATTCGACAACGCCACCGGCGCGCGTCTGGCCCAGGACGTGGGTCTGGACGGCCTGCCCAATGCCGACGAGTTCCAGTTCCCCAGCTACCGCAACTATGTGGACCGCCTGCGCCAGCGCCTCTCGGCCTCGGCCATCGAAACCATGCAGCTGGACCCGTTCTCGCCGCTCAACGACCCCGCCGGCGACAACTACCACTTCTATCGCGGCTACGACTACGACGAGCAGCGTCTCGGCGTTCTGGAGCGCTACAAGCGCTACAACGGTGTGGAGGGCAACTCGCTGTCGCCCGAGGACGCCAACGACCCGCTCTATCAGACTTCGCGCGCCACCCCCGACGTGGAGGACATCAACCAGGACAACACCCTCAACGAATACGAGCGCTACTTCCAGTACAAAGTGTCAATCCGCCCCGAGGACCTGGTGGTGGGCCGCAACTACATCACCGACAAGCAGACATCGATGGTGCGCACCGTTGACGGCAAGGACCAGGAGGTGGAATGGTTCCAGTTCAAGATCCCCCTGGCCGACTATGAGCGCATCGTGGGCTCCATCAACGACTTCTCCACCATCCGCTTCGCCCGCATGTTCATGACCGGCTTCAAGGAGGTGACGCACCTGCGCTTCGCCACCCTCGAGCTGGTGCGCGGCGAGTGGCGCAGCTACGACTTCAACCTGAACAACCGCGGCGACGCTCCCGCCGAGGGCAACCTGGACATCTCGGTGGTCAACATCGAGGAGAATGCCGGCCGCGAACCCGTCAACTATGTGCTGCCTCCGGGCGTGAGCCGAATTGTGGACCCGGGCCAGAGCCAGATTTCGCAGCTCAACGAGCAGTCAATGTCGATGAAGGTCACCGACCTTCGCGCCGGCGACGCCCGCGGTGTGTACCGCAACACCATGCTTGACCTGCGCAACTACAAGCGCATGCAGATGTGGGTACACGCCGAGCGCCTCATCGACGACCGCACCAACCTGCAGTCGGGCGAGCTGTCGCTGTTCATCCGTCTGGGTTCGGACGTCAAGGCCAACTACTACGAATACGAAATACCCCTGACGCTCACCCCGCCGGGACGCTATGTCAACACCTCGTCGCAGGACCGCGACGCCGTTTGGCCGCGCGAGAACTTCCTCAACTTCAACCTCCAGGCCCTCGTGGACCTTAAGAAGGAGCGCAATGCCGCAAAGCGCGCCGAAACCGAAGGCGTGGGCTACGGCATACTCTACACCGGCCGCGACCCTGAGAACGAGCGCAACCGCATGGCTGTGATGGGCAACCCGTCGCTGTCCGACGTGCGCGTGATGCTGGTGGGCGTGCGCAACAACGCCGCCAACACCAAGGACGGCACTGTGTGGGTCAACGAGCTGAAAGTAACCGACTTCAACGAAGAAGGCAGCTGGGCGGCAAAGGCCAACGCCACCCTGTCGATGAGCGACTTCGCCACCCTCAACTTCGGCATCCACAAGGAGACAGCCGGATTCGGCGGCGTGGACCAGAGCCTCAACGAGCGACGCCTGGACGACTACCAGCAGTACAATGTGGCCGTGCAGGCCGACCTGGGCAAACTCCTGCCCGAAAAAGCCAAGCTACGCGCACCCATCTACTACTCGTACTCCAACGAGAAGACATCGCCCAAATACAACCCCCTTGATCAGGACGTGCTGCTCAAGGACGCTCTCGACGAAGCCGCCACCAAGCAGGAGCGCGACTCCATCGCCGGATACGCCGAGGAGCGCATCACCGTGCAGAACTTCTCGCTCTCCGGGCTCAAATTCGATGTCCAGAGCAAGAATCCCATGCCCTGGGACCCCGCCAACTTCACCTTCAACTTCTCCTTCTCCAAGCAGTCCAAGTCCGATCCCACGACGCTCTACGAGCACACCAACGACTACCGCGGCTCGTTCCAGTACTCATACTCGCCCTACATCAAACCCTTCAAGCCGTTCAGCTTCCTGAAGACCAAGAACAAGAACCTGAAGTTCATCCACGACTACGAGATTCAGTGGCTGCCCAACAACATATCGTTCCTCACCAACATGAGCCGATACTACTACGAGGAGCAGACACGCTCAGAGGTCGATGCCAACTTCCAGCTGCCCGTGCAGGTGTCGAAGAACTTCCTGTGGGACCGTCAGCTGTCCATCACCTGGAACATAATCAAATCGCTCACCCTCACCTTCAACTCCAACACCGCCGCGCGCATCGAGGAGCCCGTGGGAGCCGTGAACAAGAAACTGTTCCCGGACGAGTACCGCGACTGGAAGGAAAAAGTGTGGAACTCCATCCTGTCCATGGGCACGCCCTGGAACTACAACCAGACCTTCTCAGCCGCCTATAAGGCTCCGTTCTCAAAGATTCCCGTGCTCGACTTCATCAACGCCAGCGCCAACTACAACGCCACCTACCGGTGGGACCGCGGCGCCACCATCGACGATGTGGAGATGGGCAACAGCATCGCCAACCAGGCCACGCTAACTGCCGACGGCCGCCTGAACTTCGAGACACTGTGGAACAAGATTCCCTTCGTCAAGGATGTGAACAAGCGCTTCTCCAACGCACGCCGAGCATCCACACGCGAGCGCAAGCCGCGCAAGTTCGAGCGCACATACAAGCTGCAGCCCGACACCACCATCCTCATCAAGCACAACCTCCGCAACAAGAAGGTGCGCATCACAGCCACCACCACCGACGGAAAACCATTTGCCATCAAGACGCGTGTCAAGGATGCCAACACCGTCGAGATCCTGACCCACGGCAAGGACAACATCAAGTTCTCCATTGTGGAGATAATAAAGGAGGAGAAGAGCGTTTGGCGCGAGATAGGCGAGTATGCCACCCGCCTGGTGATTTCGCCGAGGTCGTTCTCCATCCGCTACCGCAACACCCGCTCCATGACTCTGCCGCTCTATGCGCCCACTGTGGGCAATGTGTTCGGACAGTCGACGAGCTTCGGCCCCATGGCGCCGGGTCTTGACTTCGCCTTCGGCTTCGCCGGCGACGGCTATGTGGACCGTGCCCTGGAGCGCGGATGGCTCATCACCGACGACGGCCAGACCTCGCCGGCCATCCTCAGCCATGCCAACGAGCTGAACCTGGAGCTGAACCTGGAGCCTGTCAAGGGCCTGAAGATACAGCTCACAGCAAACCGCACCGACAACCGCAACACGCAGATACAGTTCATGTACGCCGACATGCCCACCTCATACAGCGGCTCGTACACCAAGACCCACTGCGCCATTGCCACCGCGCTGAAAGGCTCGTCGGCCGACAACGGCTACAACAGCCAGGCGTTCAACAACTTCATGGCCAACATCCCCGTGATCCGCGACCGCGTGGAGGCACAGTACACGGGCCTGCGCTATCCCGATGCCGGATTCATACGCGGCACATCGAACGCGGGCCTTCCCTTCTCGCCCGAGGTAGGCACGGTCAGCAACACATCGTCCGATGTGCTCATCCCGGCCTTCGTGGCCGCATACACCGGCCGCGACGCCCGCAGCCAGTGGCTCGACCCGTTCCCCTCGTTTGCTTCGGTGCTCCCCAACTGGCGCGTGACCTATGACGGCCTCACTCAGCTGGCACCCATGAAGAAGTGGTTCAAGAACTTCTCCATCACCCACGCCTACCAGTGCACCTACTCCGTCGGCTCGTTCTCGTCCTACCTCAACTGGGTTGAGGCCGGCGGCAAGAACATTGGCTTCACCCTCGACGAGCTCACCGGCCAGCCTATTCCCTCGTCGCCGTTCAACATCTCGACCGTGGCCATCACCGAGAAGTTCGCGCCCCTGATCGGCTTCAACTTCACGCTCAAGAACGACCTCCAGTTCTCGGCCGAATACCGCGACGCGCGCACCCTGACGCTCAACACGTCGGCAGGCCAGGTGGTTGAGGCCACCACCCGCGGCCTGAAGATCGGCGCCGGCTACAAGATTGTGGGCTTCAACACCATTCTGAAGATGAAGGGCTCGCAGCAGGGCATATCGAACGACCTTACGCTCAACGCCGACATCGGCATAGACCACAACCAGGCCCTCATTCGCCGAATCGAGTCGGACGGCTACACCCAACCCACATCCGGAACCAAAACATTCAATATAAACTTCACCGCCTCGTACATCCTCAGCAAGAAGATTACCCTGGCAGCATACTTCGACCACCAGGTCAACAACCCGATTGTGACAACATCGGCCTACCCGACCACCAACACGTCGTACGGCGTGTCGGTCAACCTCTCGCTGGCGCGCTGATGCCGGCGTGTGTTCTCCGCCTGTCTAACATCATGATTCACCAACATACCATTTTTATTTTAAATCCAATAACCATTCTATGTCACAAAACATGAACTTCAAGCACTTACTAACCGCATTGTGCTTCCTGCTGATTGCTGCATTCGGCTTGCGGGCACAGATTGTCACCACCACGCCCGATCCGCTTCAGGAGAAGAGCACCGGTGTGACCGTCTACTTCCATGCCGACAGCCCGCTGGGCAACATGGGCCTGGCCGGCCTGGCAAGCACCACCGCTGTCTATGCCCACACAGGCGTGATCACCTCCAAGAGCAACAATGAGTGGAAATACGCTCCCACCTGGGGCGACAACTCGGCCAAATACCGCCTCAGCTATGTCAGCGCCAACCTCTGGAAGCTCGACATCGGCGACATCCGCACCTACTACGGCATCACCGATGCCACCGAGAAGGTGGAGCGCCTCTGCTTCGTGTTCCGCACCGGCGACAACTCAAAGGAAGGCAAAACCAAGTCAGGGGGCGACATCTTCGTTGACGTGGCCGACGAGGGCTTCCAGATGAACTTCGGCATCTCCGGCGGCGCATCGGCCATTCTGTCCGCGCCCACCGAGCTCACCTTCAGTGCCACCACCACAGAGAAAGCCACCATTAGCATCAGCGTGAACGGCACACAGATCGGCTCCGCAGCCTCCGCCACCACGCTGTCGGCGTCCTACAAATTCTCGACCACCGGCAGCTGGACCGTGACCGCCACAGCGTCAAACGGCACAGAGACCATCACCAAGAAGCTCAACGTGGCCTATCCCGGCGCTTCGACATCCGGCACCTATCCCGGCGGCGTTCCCAAGATGGGAGCCGTGCGCAATGCCGATGGCACCGTGACCTTCTGCCTGGCCGCTCCCGGCAAGAGCAGTGTGGTGCTCGTTCCCTCGTGGGACAACTTCCAGCTGCTTGACAAGAACGTGATGAAGTACCAGGACTATCAGGGCCAGCGCTACTTCTTCACCACCGTCAGCGGCCTGAACGACACCGACTACTACAGCTACTATTATATGGTTGACGCCACATACAAGGTGGGCGACCCGTACGCCCGTCTTGTCCTGGACCCCTACTCGGACAAATGGCTCGACTCCTCCATCTGGCCCGACATGCCCCGCTATCCCTATGATGTGCTCGACGACGTGGTGCTGGCCGTCTACAAGGCCGGAATGGACACCGACTTCAAGTTCAGTCCCTTCACCATCCCCGACCACTCGAGCCTGGTAATCTACGAGCTCCTGGTGCGCGACTTCACCGGAACCAACGGCAAGGCCGACGCCTCGGGCACCCTGCGCAAGGCCATGGAGCGCATCCCCTACCTCAGTAGTTTGGGCGTGAACGCCATCGAGCTGATGCCCGTCATGGAGTTCAACGGCAACAACTCATGGGGCTACAACACCAACTTCTACATGGCCCCCGACAAGGCTTACGGCTCGCCCCGCGACCTCAAGGAGTTCGTCGAGCTGTGTCACAAGAACGGCATGGCCGTGATTCTGGACATAGTGTTCAACCAGAGCGACGGCCTGCACCCCTGGTACCAGATGTACAACATCGAATCCAATCCCTTCTACAACCAGAACGCACCCCATGACTACAGCGTGCTCAATGACTGGAAGCAGGAGAACCCGCTGGTGCAGCAGCAGTGGAAGGACGCCCTGAAACTGTGGCTCACCGCCTACAATGTTGACGGCTTCCGTTTCGACCTGGTAAAAGGCCTGGGAACATCCTACACCGGTGGCACCAACGCTTACAACAAGAGCCGCGTGGAGGTGATGAAGAGCCTGCACGAGGCCATGCGCCAGGTGAAGCCCGACGCCATCCACATCAACGAGAACCTGGCCGGCGCCCAGGAGGAGAACGAGATGGCCGCCGACGGCCAGCTGAACTGGGCCAATATCAACGACCCCGCCTGCCAGTTCGCCATGGCCTATGCTGACCGCAGCGACCTGTCGCGCTTCCTCAGCACCAAGGACAGCCGCACGGCCATGAGCACCGTGTCGTATGCCGAAAGCCACGACGAGGAGCGCGTGGCCTACAAGCAGAAACAGTACGGCGCTACCACCGTCAAGAACAGCACCGACGTTCAGCTCAAGCGCCTGGCGCAGGTGGCTGTGCAGATGCTGCTCACGCCCGGCCCCAAGATGATATGGCAGTTCGGCGAGCTCGGCGCAAGCCAGACCACCAAGAATGCTGACGGCGGCAACAACACCGACCCCAAGACTGTAGTATGGAACCTGCTTGACCAGCCCGCCAACAAGGCTCTCCACGATGTGTACAGCACCCTCTGCAACCTGCGCAAATACAATCCCGAGCTCTTCGAGGCCACTGCCGAGTTCGTTCAGACAGGCTTCGGCAACACCCTCGGCAACCGCATCATGCGCCTCACCTCGGGCCAGAAGGAAGTGATGGCATTCATCAACACCTCCACAGGCACGGCACTGAAAACCATCAGCACTTCGTCAACCATGCTCAACGCCAACAACTGCCAGCTGATTGCCGCCACCAACGGCCTCACCACCACTCCCACCCTCAGCGGCACAGGCACATCGGTGAGCGTGCGCCTGCCGGGCAACTCCTTCGCTGTTTTCGCCACCAAAGCCACCTCGGGTGTTGACAACATCGTTACCGACGGCGCCAACGGCTCCAACGTCACCATCGCCGGCGGCGAAGGCTGCATAGTGATTAACGGCGAATACCAGTCGGTTCAGGTCTACGACCTGCAGGGCCGCCTCCAGGGCTCGCTCAACGTGCGTCCCGGACTCTACATTGTCCGCGTTGACGGCACCGTGGCCAAGGTTCAGGTGCGTTAACCGTAGCACACTGTCCATTTAACACATCCCCCTCTTAACGGCGGATGCGGATTCCCTGCTGAACAAGGGGCCCGCATCCGCCGTTTTATTCTGCGGAGCGCCTTGTGCACCCCCTCAAGTTCGCCGATTTTACCTAAAAATTTGCCCATACGATATGGAGCATGCTCCATATTGCAATTTTTTTGTATTTTTGTAGGTTGAATGAATGAACTGCTCTACATACTGCCGCGAGCACTCGCCATCGGCATCCTGATATCGGCCCCAATGGGTCCGATAGGCATGCTTGTTATCCAGCGCACACTCAGCAAAGGACGGTGGCCGGCTTTCTTCACGGGCATCGGCGCCGCCTTCAGCGACCTGGTCTACTGCCTGCTCACCGGCCTGGGTATCAGCTTCATCACCGACTTCATAGAGCAGCACCAGACCATGCTCCAGATTGTCGGCGGTGTGGTTCTTGCCGCTTTCGGCATATACCTGTTCCGCAAGAATCCCACACGCTCGCTCCACACCCCCGATGTGCAGCCGTCGAACAACTATTTGTCCGACACCGTGACAGGCTTTTTCCTCACTTTCTCCAACCCGCTGATTCTCTTCTTCATCATCGGCCTGTTCGCGCGGTTCAATTTCATCCAGCCCGAGTTCAACGCTTACCACTTCATCTTTGCCTACGCCATGATCTTTGCCGGCGCACTGGGATGGTGGTATCTGGTCACCATGCTCGTCAACCGCCTGCGCAGCCGGTTCAACGTGCGGTCCATGTGGCTCATCAACCGCATAATAGGCGGCATCCTCATTGCCATGGCTGTGTTCGGTGTGGCAATGGCGCTCTATGACATGCGTTGAGACTCAGCACTATTTTCCCCAAACGATCCACCATCAGCAACCTCCTCACTATTCACGCAATGAAAAGCATAGAAGTACCCTATCTGCCACAACTTGACAACCTCAACGCCGACGAAATCTCGGCTCTGCTCGAAAACGAAGGCACGCGCAAGCAGATTGCCACCTGCAACTGGCCCGAGTTTCCGTACAAGCCGCTGGCCACCTTCACCATAGCACATTCAGGCACAGCCATATACATTGATTTCTTCACGCGCTGCAACTATCTGCGCGCCGAGAACTACCAGAACCAGTCGCCCGTGAGCCAGGACTCGTGCGTGGAGTTCTTCGTGTCGCCCACACACGACAACCACTACTGGAACTTTGAGTTCAACTGCATCGGCGCCGTCAACGCCAGCCATCGCAGCGAGCGCAAGAACAAGATACCCCTGACCGATGACGAGCTGGCTCAGATCAAGCGCTATGCCTCGTGCGGCACACGCCCCTTCCGCGAGATGGAGGGCATCTTTGCCTGGAATCTTCTGGTGTGCATCCCGCTGAGCCTCATAGGCGTCACCTACGAGCCGGGGAAACCCGTGTCGCTCGCCGCCAACTTCTACAAATGCGCATCGGCCACCTCCGCGCCTCACTACCTGAGCTGGAACCCCATAGAAATCCCCAGCCCCGACTTCCACCGCCCCGACTTCTTCGGCGAAATCATCCTGAAATAAAGCCAGCCCCTTCCGACTATAGAATCCGCCAAGGGTTGGTTACCAATTAATCTGCGTTTTAATATATTTAGAGGGCCCAAAACATTAAAATTCAGAAAATTGTTTTATCTTTGCAGAAACCCTTATAAAAACAACTTAACAATGGCAAGACCGATAAAAGAAACACCCGTTTTAAGGGGAAAAGACGCCGAAAACTTTGCGAAGCGGCTTGCTAATCCCAAGCCGGTCAGCAACGCTGAGAAAGAAGCTGCATTAAAAGCTTACGAGGCATTCAAGGCCATAAGCACATTCCCTATGTAATTCATGGACTTCTCAAACTTCACATTCAGGCAAATTGATGCCTATACACAAATAAAGTCATTCGATTGCGGAGATTCCGATTTGAATGACTTTTTGTTTTGCGATGCTGTAAATTATTTCAAAACGATGATGGCTTTGACCTATCTTCTGGAAGACAATTCAACAAATGAAACTGTAGCATTTTACAGTCTGCTGAATGACAAGATTGTTTTTGATCCGGAAGATCGCAAAATATGGAATAGGTTAAATCGCCTCATCGCTAACCCCAAACGGCGAAAAGAATATCCGGCGGTCAAGATTGGCCGTCTTGCTGTAAACAAAGCATATTCAGGGAAGCATATTGGCAACGCCATCATGCTTCAAATCAAGCACATGTTTTCATCAATGAACAGGAGCGCATGCCGTTTTATCACCGTTGATGCCTATGCGGCGGCTGTGCCGTTTTACGAAAAATGCGGATTCATGTTCTTATCTGACAGCGACAAGAATGCACCTACCAGGTCCATGTACTATGACCTCATCAATTTCAGAAAACAAGTATTTGATTGAATCTGAAATCATTCACATTGGTTATTTGGGGGACTGGCGGGTCTGGAGCATCACTGAGAGGGAGTGCTCGAGGTCGGGGCCGCTCAGGCGGCGCGAGAGTTTGCCTCGGTAGGCAACGGATATGTAGCCGGTCTCTTCGCTGACCACCACCGCCATGGCGTCCGTTTCCTGGGCTATGCCCATGGCCGAACGATGGCGCAGACCCAGCGAACGCGGTATGCTGGTGTCGTGGCTCACCGGCAGGATGCAGCCGGCCGACACTATGCGGTTGTGAGCAATGATCATGGCGCCATCGTGCAGAGGCGAGTTCTTGAAGAATATGTTCTCAATCAGTCGCGAGTTAATATCTGCATTGATTATGTCGCCGGTTTTCTCGTATTCGTCGAGGGGCATGGAGCCCTCTATCACTATCAGGGCGCCGGTCTTGCTCTTGGACATGGACATGCAGGCGTACACTATGGGCATTATCACCTTGCGCATGTCGGCTTTCTCGTCCTCGGGATGCCGCAACAGCTTGCGCAGGAATCCCCACCGCCTCTGCGATCCGAGCACCACCAGAAACCGTTTTATCTGGTCCTGGAACAGAATCACCAATATCAGCAGGCCTATGCTCATGAACTTGTCGAGGATGGAGCCGATGAGCCGCAGCTGCACTATCTCCGAAGCCACAAGCCACACCACGATGAACGCCATGATGCCGTAGAAGATGTTGATGGTGCCTGACTCTTTCATGAGCCGATATACATAGTAGAGGAGCACCGCTACTATGAATATGTCTAATACGTCCTTGATGCTGATGTCGAACATGGCTGGAGAGAATTGTGAGGGGTTGATGCTAATATGGGGTTATGCCTGCAACTGACAATAGACGTCCACGGCCTGGCGGCCGGCACGCACATCGTGTACGCGCAGTATGTCGGCGCCGCGGTCCAGGGCGTAGGCATTGAGGGCGGTTGTGGCATTGAGGGCCTCGTCGGCACTGATGCCGAGCAACTTGGTGAGCATGGACTTGCGCGAAATGCCCACGAGCAGCGGCAGCCCGAAGATTCTGAACTCCGGCAGGCGCGCCATCAGGCGGTAATTCTGTTCGAGGGTTTTGGCAAAGCCGAATCCGGGGTCGATGATTATGTCGGCTACGCCGGCCTGTGTGAAGCGGTGGACGGCGGCTGCAAGCTCGCCCAGCACGGCGGCAACAACGTCGCCGCCGTAGTCAGTGAGCTGCTGCATGGTGGCCGGTGTGCCGCGCATGTGCATCAGGATATATGGGCATCCGAGCCCGGCCACTGTCTGTGCCATGTCGCCGTCCAGCAGGCCGCCGGATATGTCGTTGACAATGTCGCAGCCCATCTCGCTGACGGCCGCATGGGCCACGGAGGCGCGGAACGTGTCGACCGACACGGGCACCTCGGGGGCAACACTGCGTATGGCCTCCATGCCGCGTCCGATGCGGTCAAGCTCCTCCTGCTCGCTGACCTCGGCAGCGCCGGGACGCGAGGAATAGCCGCCCACATCGAGCATGTCAGCGCCATCGGCCATCATCTGCTCCACGCGGCGACGTATGTCGTCGAGGGCCTGTGTGCGTGATCCGGCAAAAAACGAGTCCGGGGTCACGTTCACAATTCCCATCACGGCCGGACGCTCGAACGTCACCAGCCGTCCGCGTATGCGCAGTGTCATGGCCATGGGCTTCAGTATTGACGGTTAACGGTTTGCGCGCTTGCGCTCCAGTTCGTCAAGGATGATCTTGCGCAGGCGGATGTGGTGCGGGGTCACCTCCACATACTCGTCCTCCTTGATATACTCCAGTGCCTCCTCAAGGCTGAACACCACGGGAGGAACGATGCGGGCCTTATCGTCGGCGCCGCTGGCGCGCATGTTGGTGAGTTTCTTTGACTTGGTTACGTTCACCACGATGTCGTTGTCCTTGGCGTTCTCGCCCACAACCTGGCCGGCATACACATCCTCCTGCGGGAAGATGAAGAAGCGGCCGCGGTCCTGCAGCTTGTCGATGGCGTAGGCAAATGCAGTGCCCGACTCCATGGCGATGAGCGAGCCGTTGGTGCGGCGCTCGATGTCGCCCTTCCAGGGCTGGTACTCCAGGAAGCGGTGAGCCATGATGGCCTCGCCGGCCGATGCGGTCAGCACATTGTTGCGAAGGCCGATGATGCCGCGCGAAGGAATCTGGAACTCCATGTGCACGCGGTCGCCCTGGGCGCTCATCGACACCATCTCGCCCTTGCGGCGGGTAACCATGTCGATGATTTTCGATGAATATTCCTCAGTGACGTTGATGGTGAGCAGCTCGATAGGCTCGCACTTCTGACCGTCGATCTCCTTGATGATGACCTGGGGCTGGCCCACCTGCAGCTCGTAGCCCTCACGGCGCATGGTCTCGATGAGCACGGACAGGTGGAGAACACCGCGGCCGAACACGGTCCAGACGTCGGAGTTGACGTCCTTCTTGACGCGGAGGGCCAGGTTGCGGTCCAGTTCGCGCACCAGACGGTCGTTGATGTGGCGCGAGGTGACATATTTGCCGTCGCGGCCGAAGAAGGGCGAGTCGTTGATGGTGAATGTCATCGACATTGTGGGCTCGTCGATGGCTATGCGGGGCAGGGGTTCGGGATTCTCGGGAGTGGAGATGGTGTCGCCGATCTCGAAGCCCTCGATGCCAACCAGGGCGCAGATGTCGCCACTGCTCACCTCCTGCACGCGCTTGCGGCCCATGCCCTCGAAGGTGTGGAGCTCGCGGATGCGCTGCTTGCTGACCGAGCCGTCCTTGCGGCAGAGGGCAATGTCCATGCCCTCGCGGATGGTGCCTCGGTGCACGCGGCCGATGGCGATACGGCCCACATAGTTGGAGAAGTCGAGGCTGGTCACCAGCATCTGGGGATCGCCGTCAAGCACCTTGGGCGCGGGAATATATTCGATGATGGCATCGAGCAGGGCCACGATGTCTTCGGTGGGTTTCTGCCAGTCGGTGCTCATCCAGCCTTCTTTGGCGGAGCCGTAGATGGTGGGGAAGTCGAGCTGGTCCTCCGAGGCGTTCAGCGAGCACATCAGATCGAAGACCATCTCCTGCACCTCGTCGGGACGGCAATTGGGCTTGTCCACCTTGTTGATGACCACGATGGGCTTCAGGCCGATTTCGATAGCCTTCTGAAGCACGAAGCGGGTCTGGGGCATCGGGCCTTCGAAGGCGTCGACCAGCAGCAGGCAGCCGTCGGCCATGTTGAGCACGCGCTCCACCTCGCCGCCGAAGTCCGAGTGTCCCGGGGTGTCGATGATGTTGATCTTGGTGCCCTTATAGTTGATTGAGACGTTCTTGGAAAGGATAGTAATGCCGCGCTCACGCTCCAGGTCGTTGTTGTCCAGGATGAGTTCGCCCGTAGTCTGGTTGTCACGGAACAGATGGCCGGCCAGGAGCATTTTGTCCACGAGCGTAGTTTTGCCGTGGTCAACGTGAGCAATGATTGCTATATTTCTAATATTCTCATTCATAATACTTTGAGATTTTTACCAGGACAGTTTCCACCTTGATTGGCATCCGGGTGCCGCACTGTGAAATGTGAAGACCGGCTGGTTGTGGTTCAGGGCGCGGGGCCCTGTAATTGGTTCTTTTAACTATAAAATTGTACTATGTCTTATTTTCAACTTGCAAAGGTACAAACAATCTGCCAATTATCCCCCACCCCGTCCCCAAAAATCCACCCCCACCCCGAAATTTTCCTTACTTAGAGCTGTTCACAACAGCATTACATATGGAAAGTTGACGCAATAAAAAAGAAGACAAGCAAAGCGAGAGGGGGGCCGCTCCCTCACATTGCCAAAAGCAATGCAGCTGGCGATACTTCGAATAGCTTGTCTTCCAATGACAAAGATAATATTTTTCAAATGGATAAGCAAGATGTTTTACCTGAAATTGATTACAGCCCGGCATCAAAATTTCAATCAGCCCCTCTCGCTGCTTAGTACCCTGCCATCAAAGACCGCCGCCATATGCGCCATAGACCACAGGAGCCAATCCCCTGAGTCAATGGAGGTGATACGGTCAAATCAATACTCGTTGAGGAAGAAGTAATAAGGGGATAAATAAAAAAACGCAACTAACTGTTTAAGTTAATTGCGTTTTTCTTGAACTTAAGTGTCCGAAATGAGACTCGAACTCACACGATCTAATGATCACTACCCCCTCAAAGTAGCGCGTCTACCAATTCCGCCATCCGGACATCTTTTCAGCTTCATTGCAAGCTTTGAGCGAAAAACGGGACTCGAACCCGCGACCCCGACCTTGGCAAGGTCGTGCTCTACCAACTGAGCTATTTTCGCAAGTTTTTGTTGGTTTCAATGCTTGCGCTGAATCTGATTTGTTCAAATTACTCTTTTGAGCGAAAAACGGGACTCGAACCCGCGACCCCGACCTTGGCAAGGTCGTGCTCTACCAACTGAGCTATTTTCGCA
>JAXJRL010000124.1:0-13353 GCA_036310635.1 Muribaculaceae bacterium
GGGGGGGGGTATGTTGTATCTTTGCGGCAAATGTTCAATCTAAACAGACATCACAATGAAAATGCTTAAAAAACTTGCAATCGTCATCGCAAGCCTGATTCTGACCGCGCCCGTCTGCAAAGCAATTATTACTGTAGACAATGTCAGTTACAAATTATTCGTCTGGGCAAAGAATATGATGAATCCGTACCCGATCATCGCCCAAAGCTGGAGCGCTGTGGTAGGGATAGACAGTACTGCCACCAAAGTCACAATTCCCTGGGAAGTGAAATGGACATACCAACATCAAGGACCATACGGTCCGCGCGACTACAACTTCTGGCTGGATGCCGGAGTGGGAATAGACACGCTCGGAGCGCTGCCCAAACTTGAAGAGCTTACCCTGATTGATTATGGGACACCAAAGTCAGTTAAACGTCAATATGACGATGTATTTGAAATTTATCCTCATACCGGAGAGGAAGTGTTCGGTGGCATGACGGCGCTAAGGAAGCTCAATGCGCCGGTATTCTATGCACACTATTTCTACGGGTGTCCGTCAATCGAGGAAGTTTATGTGCGCGACCATTGGGACAAAAAACATTCCTACAATAAAACAATGAGTTATGAGGATGCAATCGGTCGCATCAACGAAAAGGGCATGCCTAAGCTGAGGAAATTCGACATTGATTCGCTGACCACAGGCTATAAGTCAGTTGACGGTGTGCTTTATGACAAGGCGGGCAAAGTGATGGTGGCATATCCGAATGCCAAGGGCACGAGCTATGCTGTGGCCGACGGCACCGAGAGCATATATGCCTTTGCGTTCTACAACTGCGACGTGGAGGCCGTAGAGCTGCCCTCCACGGTGAAGAAAGTGTGCAAGTCGGCATTCAGCCGCTCGAAGATAAGGAACATAAGCCTGCCGCGCGGCACAGAGGCGGTTGAGGACAGCGTGTTCCTGGGCTGTGAGAATCTGGAATGGGTGGCAGTAGAGGCAACTGAGCCGCCATCGACGTATGACACGAATGCGCGGGCAGAGTTCGCCGATGTTTTCTCGGCAGAAGCTTATGAAAAGTGCACGCTTAAAGTGCCTCGCGGATATCGCGAGAAGTATGCCGAAGCGCCGACATGGAAGCGTTTCAAGAACATCGAGGAAGTGGACTTCCTGAGCGTGGAGGGCATAGAAGCGGAGCCCGAAAACGCGGCAGCCGAATACTACACGCTGACGGGCATACGAGTAGAGCAGCCGGTCAGCGGCCAGATGTACATCTGCCGACGCGGAAAGAAGGTTGAGAAGGTTTTTTACCGGGATTGACACGGTAAGCCTTTGAAACAAGGATTAATGCGGGCGCGGCCTTCTGGGGGTCGCGCCTGCGTGGTTTTTTTGAGGGGAGGGAGATGATGGGTCTGCAGTCCATCTGAGGACAACTGACCCTGCTGGGAAGGACAGTGGTTTATAGGCCCGATAGGCCCGATAGGCCCGATAGGCCCGATAACAGGGCTGATGAGGGCTGATGAGGGCTGAGGGTGAAGAGAGGGGTGGTTAGAGAGGGGTGGTTATGAGATTAGGGGGTAAATTTGGGTGGGGGAATTGGGGTGGATTGGGAAAAAATTGCTAAATTTGAAGTCCCGTGCGCACAAGCGGCGGCTGAAACCATGAAGGTAGATAAACCATATACGCTGAAAAACAAGACTAACAACATGATATCCCGACTGATGCGCGTCGTGGCGGCAGCCATGGCCGTGGCCGTGTGCATGCTGGCGCAGGGGTGCGTCAAGGGCGACGGCGATGCCGCCGCGGAGATAAGCGACGCCGAGCTGGAGGTGCGCGAAGGCAACTACCAGAAGGCTACGGAGGTGTGCAACGAGCTGAAGCAGTCGGCGGACAGTGCGAGCCTGACTGCCAAGGAGCTCTGCCGCATGTCGCTGATTTACGCCGCTGCGGCCGACCGCGACATAGACAGCGAGACGAACATGGCGCAGGCTGTGGGCTGTCTGGAGCGTGCCTACCAGGTGAACCGCGACTCGGTGGAGGACTTCATAGAGAATCTGCCCGTAGACCAGATGTCGACAGCGCGCATAGCCCTGATGCTGCTGAGCACCAAGGGGCTGGATATGTCGGACTATATCGACGAGGACTCGGTACACATTGAAGAAGACGAGGAGCATCCTTCGCTGAGCGACCATGGCCATGAGTTCTTCGAATAATCCGTTTGAGGCACTTGCCGCACTGAGGGGCAGCCTGCCTGAGGGCGCAGAGGAAAGTGTGGCCGCAGCTGACACGCCGGCGGATGCCAAGAAGCCGACGGTGACGCTGTACTATGAGCGCAAGGGCCGCAAGGGCAAGGATGCCACAATCATAGCGGGCCTGGAGAGCCTGGGCGATGCGGAGACGGAGGCCTTGGCCGGACGGCTGAAGAAGCGTCTGGGCACGGGCGGAAGCGCGCGCGGCGGGGAGATACTGCTGCAAGGCGACCGTCGGGAAGCTGTGCGCCAGCTGCTGAGCGGCGAGGGGTTCAAGGTGAAAGGCTGATGGCTCCGGAAAGCCGTGCGCCGATGCTTAAAATGCAATTTAATTTACCTATAAGGCCTTATAATTCTGATATCTAATGAGTGAGGACACTGAGGAAAGAAACCTGTACATATACAAGGCATCGGCGGGGTCGGGCAAGACCTTCACGCTGACGCTGCGATATATCACCCAACTTCTGGACGCCAGCGAGCCCGGCGAGGGCAACGGACGGCCGCGCCTGAACCACAAGGACTTCGGCGCGGTGCGTCGCAACCGTCACCGCGGCATACTGGCCATAACCTTCACCAACAAGGCAACCGGTGAGATGAAGGCGCGCATCATCAAGGAGCTGAAGGCACTGAGCACCGAATGGGGCAATCCGGACAAGGACAAGCGGTCGGCCATGCAAGGGGCGCTGGAAGCCACCTTCGGCTGCACGGCGCAACAGCTCGGCGAGAGCGCGAAGGCGGCGCTGGACCAACTGCTGCATGACTACAGTGGGTTCAATGTGAGCACCATCGACTCGTTCTTCCAGCAGGTGATGCGCAACCTGGCCTATGAGCTGGACTATCCCGGCGACTACGAGGTGACGCTTGACGACACCAATGTGCTGGCGCAGTCGGCCAAGATGATGCTTGACGATCTGAATTTTCTGCCACAAAACTCGCCTGAGCGCACGGTGATCCTGCGGGAGATGCGCACGCTGATGCAGAAAGAGCGCGCTGAGAACGGCGGCAATGTGAACATGTTCCAGCGCAACAGCAAGGTGTACAAATCGCTTATGGCCAGCGCAAGGGACCTGTTCAACGAGGACTACAAGCTGCGGTCGGCGGAGTTTGACAAATGGTTTGCGGCGCCTTGCTGCTTCAAACGGCTGGACGAATACCTGGAGGAGAAGCGTCAGCAGGCTCTGGTTGTGCGCCAGCAGCTCACCCGGGAAGCCCTCAGCACCATGGGTTTCCTGGGCCTGAAAATGGACCAGATGACCAAGGCCGGCGCGGATTTTGTAAACGAATGTCTGGGCAAAAACATAGCGGGCTTCACTAAAAGCGGCACGCCGAACGCGGCCTATAAGAGCATATGCGGGCTGGAGGGCAAGAATGCGGGCAGCCTGTTCAAAAAATCAGCTGTGAGCAGGCTCGGCGACACAATACTGACCGGGGTTCACGAGGCCTTTGCGCGCATAGCGAGGCCCATCGGGACGATATCGTGCATAGACATGATTGTGAAGGAGAACCGGCAGCTGCGGTTCGTGCTTCTGCTGAACAAATATATAAAGCGTTTCCGCCAGGAGAACAACATAGTGGTGCTGGCTGACACCACCGAGCTTCTACACCGCATGATGGGGCGCGACCAGGTGCCGTTTGTGTATGAAAAGATGGGTGTGCGGCTGTGCAACTTCCTGATCGATGAGTTTCAGGACACGTCGCACCTGCAGTGGAAAAACCTGCAGCCACTGGTTGAAAACGGGCTGTCGGAAGGGCACAAAAGTCTGATAATCGGCGACGAGAAGCAGGCCATATACCGATTCCGCAACTCGGACAGCGAGCTGCTGCACACCATTGTGCCCAGGCGCTTCAAGGAAGAGGCCGAGCTCCACGGCGAAAGTGTGGACGAGAACACGAACTGGCGCAGCAGCCGGCATGTTGTGGCGTTCAACAACACGCTGTTCCACCGTCTGGGGCTGCTGAACGGGGTGGATGTATATGAGAATGTGATACAGAAGGTGTCGAAGCGCGACCTGGACGGGTATGTGCGCATATTCGACGCCCGCGAAGAAGAAATACGGGAGGAAGGCCCGGTTACACCCGAGCAGGCCCAAGCCCTTGCCATGGGCGACAACAAACCCCTGCAGTGCACCATGATGGTCCGCGAGATACGGCGCCAGCTGAAGGCGGGTTACCGTCCGGGAGAGATAGCCGTGCTGGTGGCCACCAACGACAATGTGGCGGAGGTGGCCAAATGGCTTCAGGAGGAAGACATAGAGGTGCAGACCGACGAGGCGCTGTTTGTGCGCAACTCGCAGGCTGTGCGAAGCATACTGGGCATAATGGGCATGGCCGCACGAGCCACCGTGGGCAGCGAGCCTGCGGACGGTTCCGAACCGGAGCACATAGAGAACAAGGTGGACATCCCCGACCTGGTGCGCCGTTTCGACATGGCCTATGACAAGGCTATGGACGAGAGCGGCGACGAGGACGAGGCTGTGGAACAGGCTCTGGACTTCGCTGTGCGCACGCAGGGTGGCACCGATGACGAGTACGGCCTGGTGCGCCGTGTGCTCCAGGACGAATCGACCACACTGACCTCGATGGTGGAGAGCATCATAAGCCGTTGCGGTGTGGAGGTTACAGACGGCGAGATAGCATACGTGTCGGCGTTCCACGACCTGGTGATGGACTATGCCAACACCTACGGCAACAATCTGAACGAATTCCTGCGCTGGTGGGAACAGACCGGGCAGAATGCGCGTCTGGCGACAGTTGAGGGCATGGACGCTGTGCGACTGATGACCATCCACAAGTCGAAGGGACTGGAATGGCCGTGCGTGCATGTGCCTTTCGGGGCCACGGAGCTGCAGAAGAAGCTGGGCAAGACCACGTGCTGGGTGCCCATACCGGACCGGTTGCGAGACACGCCCCTGCCGCCGGCCATACGTGTGAACCTGAACCAGACCGTGGGGATGCCCCTGTCGCCTCTGCAAGGGCTTTACGAGGCCAACAGGCAGGCTGAGCTCACCGACGGCCTGAACCGCACCTATGTGGCCTACACGCGTGCCTCACGCGAGCTGTGCGTGTACATGGAGAAGGACAGCAGCTTCTATGAGCAGCTGCTCGAAGCGGCATCAATGCATGTGGACACCAAGGAAAGGTCGAAGCTGGAAGAAGTGCGCCACCTGGAGCGCGCCAAGCACCCGGAGGCGGTGGACCCCGAAACGGGCGAGCTGAGTCCGGAACACAAGCCTGCCGATGTGACCATAGACCTGGCTAAATATGTGAAAAGAAACGAGATAAAGATAGGCTCTCACACCAAACCGAAGCGTGACAAAGGCAACGATGAGGCTACTGACATAGCCCTGCTGTGCACGGGTTACGAGGTGAACAGTTCCGGCAAGTTCCGCAACATAACGGGTGTGGATAGCCTGTTCGGGCCGGAGACATGGGCCGACGATGACGACGGCGACGCTAACGGCGACACGCCCTCAGTGGAGAACGATCCCGACCTGACCGAGAGCGGCGTGCGCGTGCACCGACTGCTCAGCGACATCAACCGTCCAGGCGATGTGGAGCGCGTGCTGAGGCGCAACGGCAGCCGGTACGGGTTGACCGAGCAGGAGCAGGAGTGCGTGCGCGGCTTCTTCAACATTCCGGAGCTCCGGGAGCAGCTTGCCCCGTGGTTCACGGACTACCGGAAGGCTCGCAACGAGATGAGCCTGTATATGCCGGCCACGGGCAAGATGCGGCGTATGGACCGCGTGGTATGGACGTCGGACGGCGAAGTGCATGTGCTTGACTACAAGACATCGGCGCAGCCTCACGACGGCTACCGGAGCCAGGTGCGCCACTACCGGCGTCTGCTGACCGAGGCTCTGCCCGGGGCGCGAGTGCGCATGTTCCTGCTCTATGTGGCGCAGGGGCTTATAGAGGAAGTAAAACCCACTGACAAATAATACAATATGACTGAAAACAGCAAAGAGAGCCCGTCTGAAAGCGGGCGTATAGGCGCGTTGCGCGGCTGGACGGCATTGTCGCCGATGGTGGTGTTTCTGCTGTCGTATGTGGCAGTGAGCGTGTACATCGGCGACTTCTACAAGATGCCGATCAGTGTGGCGCTGACCGTGGCTGCGGTATGGGCGGTGGTCATCTACCGCGGACACAGCCTGCAGGAGCGCATCGACACGTTCTCGCGTGCGGCGGGCCATGTGAACATACTGTACATGATCTGGGTGTTTGTGCTGGCGGGTGCGTTTGCCACGATGGCGAGCAAGATCGGCGCCGTGGAGGCCACAGTTAGCCTGACGCTTAGCGTGTTCCCTGCGCAGTGGGTGGTGCCCACGCTGTTCCTGGCCTCGTGCTTCATATCGCTGGCGATAGGCACATCGGTGGGCACGGTGGTGGCGCTGGTGCCACTTGCGGCCGAGATGGCGGAGGCGGGCGGCGCGGATGTGCCGTTCTTTGTGGCTGTGGTGCTTGGCGGCGCATTTTTCGGCGACAATCTGTCGTTCATATCCGACACGACGATAGCCGCAACACGGTCGCAGGGCTGCGACATGGCCGACAAGTTCAAGGCCAATCTGTGGATAGCGCTTCCGGCGGCAGTGATCACGCTGGCGCTGTACATGTGTATGGGCGCTGAAGCGCCGGCTGCGCATGTGGGCACGGAGGCGAATCCGTGGCTCGTGGCGCCATATCTGATAGTGATCGGAGCGGCGGCCGCAGGCATCAATGTGACGATAGTGCTGGTGCTTGGCACGCTGTCGGCGGCGGTGATAGCGCTGCTGTCGGGGCACACGGCCATAGAGCTTGCGGGCTATATGGGCGAGGGCATAGAGAGTATGGGCTCGCTCATCGTTGTCACGCTGCTGTCGGCGGGACTGTTAGGTATAATCCGCGCCGCCGGGGGCATAGACTTCATCCTGCAGTCGCTGACGCGCCACATCAGCGGCAAGCGCGGCGCGCAGACGGTGATAGCGGCACTGGTGGGGATTGTGAACCTGTGCACGGCCAACAACACAGTGGCCATCATCACGGTGGGCGGCATCAGCCGCGCCATAGCCAAGAAATACGGTGTGGACCCGCGCAAATCGGCCTCGCTGCTTGATTCGGCATCGTGCATAGTGCAGTGCCTCATTCCTTACGGCGCGCAAGCTCTGCTGGCGGCATCGCTTGCGGGGATCTCGCCGATAGCCCCCCTGCCCTATCTTTACTATCCGATGGTTCTGGCAGTGGTGCTGATGCTGTCGATAGAGTTCCTGTTTCCGCGACGGCTGCGGTAAGGGATGGAGGAAGGATTGAAAAAAGGATTTTACTGAAATTTTTCGTTAATTTGTTGGTTAACGATTAAAAAATGCTAACTTTGCACTTTACAAGGTGCGCACACTTGCGGCGGCGACAACCGGGCGGAAAGTCCCGGTGGCAAGCCGTGTGAGTGGGCGGATGCCGTACACAACTGGACTGCAGACCATTAGCCTCACCTTGAAGCATACCTACGAGACAAATTCACAAACAACAAATAGTATTAATCTCAATCAACCAATCATCCTTATTCAACTATGTGGTTATTCAAATCATCCATAGGACGTAAGTTCGTGATGGCCGTAACGGGCATTGCACTTGTCCTATTCGTAACATTTCACGTGTTGATGAACTCGGTGGCACTGATATGGCCCGCAGCCTACAACCAGGTCTGCGAGTTCCTCGGTGCCAACTGGTATGCGCTTATCGCTTCGATGGGACTGGCTCTGCTGTTCATCATCCACATTGTGTACGCAGTGTGGCTGACCCTTCAGAACCGTGCCGCCCGCGGCAACGACCGCTACGCTGTGACTGCCCGCCAGCCGCAGGTGGAATGGTCATCGAAGAACATGCTCGTTCTGGGCATCGTAGTTGTGGCCTTCCTGGTAGTGCACCTGATTCAGTTCTGGGCCAAGATGCAGCTCCAGGAGCTTCGCGAGGCCGAGCTGAGCGTGCTTCCGCAGCTTGAGGGCATTCCCGTAGGCCCTGCGCAGGGCACCCTGTTCATCCAGCTCGCATTCCAGCAGATCTGGACTCCGATTGTCTACATCATCGGTTTCGTGGCTCTGTGGTTCCACATGACCCACGGCTTCTGGTCGATGTTCCACACCATCGGCTGGGACAACAACCTCTGGCTTGGCCGCCTGAAGTGCATCGCCAACTGGTGGACCTCGATCGTGATCTTGCTGTTCGTGGCCCAGGCAGTGGTGTTCACCGTACAGGCCAACAACAACTACTACACTGAGAATGAGAAACTGCAGGAGCAGTATGCCGAGTACTGGAACGAAGAGAGCCAGAAGGCATGCGAGGGCTTCCTTGCTCCGATCCAGAGCATGTACGCCGAGACCACCGCAAAGATGGAAGGCGTGCAGGACATGAACCAGCAGATGCAGCTCCAGAACGAGTTCCAGATGAAGCAGAACGAGTATGTTCTGGCCAACGGCAAGGCATTCGTTGAGAAGTGCGACATCATTGAGAACGCCTACAAGAAGGAGTGCTCAAAGGTTGCCCCCTCGGAGGATATGCAGCAGATGATGCGCCTCAAGCAGCAGGTTCAGACCGCAGTGAACATGCCCACCCCCAACCAACCTCAAAACTAACATCCAACTCAGAGAAAAATGGCAGATCTTAAGAACTTAGAGGGTATGATTGACTCTACCCCCATCATGAAAGACTTCGCTGACATCGAATCATCGAAACTTCCTGAGTACCAGCTTGACTCAAAAATCCCCGAAGGCCCCGTAGCCGAGAAGTGGACCAACTATAAAGCACACCAGAAACTGGTTAACCCGGCCAACAAGCGCCACCTTGACATCATCGTGGTGGGCACCGGCCTTGCCGGCGCATCGGCCGCATCGTCGCTGGGCGAGATGGGCTTCAATGTGCTCAACTTCTGCATTCAGGACAGCCCCCGCCGCGCGCACTCAATCGCAGCTCAGGGCGGTATCAACGCAGCCAAGAACTATCAGAACGACGGTGACTCGATCTACCGTCTGTTCTACGACACCATCAAGGGCGGCGACTTCCGCTCGCGCGAGGCCAATGTATACCGTCTGGCCGAGGTGTCGAACAACATCATCGACCAGTGCGTGCAGCAGGGCGTACCCTTCGCCCGCGAGTACGGCGGTCTGCTTGCCAACCGCTCGTTCGGCGGTGCACAGGTAAGCCGTACGTTCTACGCCAAGGGTCAGACCGGCCAGCAGCTTCTGCTCGGCGCCTATTCATCGCTGAACCGTCAGATCCAGAAGGGCACCGTGAAGAGCTTCAACCGCCGCGAGATGCTGGACGTGGTCATCATCGACGGCCGCGCGCGCGGTATCATTGTCCGCAACCTGGTAACAGGTGAGATTGAGCGCTACGCCGCTCACGCCGTGGTACTTGCCACCGGTGGTTACGGCCGTGCCTTCTTCCTGAGCACCAACGCCATGGGCTGCAACGGCTCCGCCGCCATCCAGGCCTTCAAGAAGGGTGCATACCTGGCCAACCTGGCCTTCACTCAGATCCACCCCACCTGCATTCCCGTGCACGGCGAGGACCAGTCGAAGCTGACCCTCATGTCGGAGAGTCTGCGTAACGACGGCCGCATCTGGGTGCCCAAGAAGAAAGAGGACGCCGAGGCCATCCGCGCCGGCAAGAAGAAGCCGACCGACATCCCCGACGAGGACCGCGACTTCTACCTGGAGCGCCGCTACCCGGCATTCGGCAACCTGTGCCCGCGCGACATCGCCAGCCGTGCCGCCAAGGAGCGCTGCGACGCCGGCTACGGTGTGGGAACCGGCAACGCCGTATATCTGGACTTCAAGTACGCCATCCAGCGCCTGGGCGAGGATGCCGTTCGCGACCGCTACGGCAACCTGTTCGACATGTACCAGATGATCTCAGATGACAATCCCTACGAGACCCCGATGATGATCTTCCCCGCCAGCCACTACACCATGGGCGGCATCTGGGTTGACTACGAACTGCAGACCTCGATCAAGGGCCTGTTCGCCATCGGCGAGTGCAACTTCTCGGACCACGGTGCAAACCGTCTGGGCGCATCGGCCCTGATGCAGGGCCTTGCCGACGGCTACTTCGTTCTGCCCTACACCATGCAGAACTATCTGAGCGACCAGATCAAGGTGCCCCGCTTCAAGACCGACGCACCCGAGTTCGACGCCGCCGAAAAGGCCGTTAAGGAGCGCATCCAGAAACTGATGAACATCAAGGGCACAAAGAGCCCCGACCAGATACACAAGAAACTGGGCCACGTGATGTGGAACCTGGTGGGCATGGGCCGCACCCTGCAGAGCCTTGTAGAAGCCACCAAGGAGATTGAAGAGGTTCGCAAGGAGTTCTACAGCGACCTTCGCATCGTGGGCAACGCCGACGACCTGAACACCGAGCTTGAGAAGGCACTCCGTCTGGAGGACTTCCTGGTAATCGCCAAGATGATGGCCATCGACGCCCTGAACCGCAACGAGAGCTGCGGCGCACACTTCCGCGAGGAGTACCAGACAGCCGACGGCGAGGCAGCCCGTAACGACAAGGACTACATGTACGTCAGCTGCTGGAAGTATACCGGCGACAACGAGAAGCCCATCCTGATCAAGGAGCCTCTGAAGTATGAGTCAATCCAGGTTCAGACGCGTAACTACAAGTCGTAACCGAAGTCCCATCTCCTAAACACCACCAAAACAAAATGGAAACAACAATCAGCGTAAACCTGAAAATATGGCGTCAACGTGGTCCGAAAGAGAAAGGACAGTTCGCCAACTACCACCTGGACAATGTGTCAACGGGTTCCAGCTTCCTTGAAATGCTCGATATGCTGAACCAGCAGCTCGTGGAGCAGGGCGAGGAGCCAGTAGTATTCGACAACGACTGCCGCGAGGGTATCTGCGGTATGTGCTCGCTGTACATCAACGGCCATCCCCACGGCCCCGTGCAGGGCATCACCACCTGCCAGCTGCACATGCGCAAGTTCAACGACGGCGACACGATCACCATCGAGCCCTGGCGCTCGGCCGCCTTCCCCGTGATCCGCGACCTGACGGTTGACCGCAACGCTTTCGACAAGATTCAGCAGGCCGGCGGCTATGTGTCGTTCAACTGCGGCGGCGCCCCCGACGCCAACTCTACCCCGATCTCGAAGGAAGTGGCCGACACCGCCATGGACTCAGCCACTTGCATCGGCTGCGGCGCTTGCGTAGCAGCATGTAAGAACGGCTCTGCCATGCTGTTCGTATCGGCCAAGGTGAGCCAGTTCGCCCTTCTTCCCCAGGGCCAGGTGGAGCGCAAGCGTCGCGCCCGCGCCATGGTACGCAAGATGGACGAGCTCGGTTTCGGCAACTGCACCAACACCGGTGCGTGCGCAGCCGAGTGCCCGAAGAACATTCCTCTGAGCAACATCGCCCGTCTGAACCGCGAGTTCATCAACGCTAAGTTCTCAGAATAATACTGAAATACCGACTATAGGCGGCCGCGGGAGCAAAGCTCCTGCGGCCGCTGTTTTTTATTCTGGCGAGGGCTGCTGGGCCGGCTGGGCCTACTGGGCCCTCTGGGCCTATTGCGAAGGGATGGTTGGGGAGGCGGGTATTATTGTATTTTCCTGATTTAGGTTGACTGTCAGAAGACGTTAACCCTGATAGGAGTTGACTCGGTTATTACTATCCCTTGTTGGGGTTGACTGTTTCGGTGTAATCCCTTGGCGGGGTTGACTGGAGGCCGTAGGCCGGAAGGAAACCCCGCCAAGGGTGCAAAGGTAAACTTTTTTCAGCGATTTGTCTCATGCGCTATTCTTTTTTATGGCTTCCTCTCGGTAACTCCTCCACCATTTTCGGATTTCTCCGTTGCATCCGGCTGCCTCCTGCGGCGTCATCATATCCACGCTCATGTGGGGCCGCATGGTGTTGTAGAAGTTGACGGCCACCGCCATGGCATCCACGACCTGCTGCATTGAGGTGAACCTTATGCCCTTTAGAAGCTCATTCTTGACAGTGGAGTTTATCCTTTCCGCCATCGCATTCTCCTTGGGGTCTCCGTTCTCGGTCATGCTTATCTTCACTCTCTTTTTCCGCAGCATGGACACATATTCCCGAGACGCGTACTGGACCCCTCTGTCGCTGTGATGAATCAAGCCCTCAAGGATTTCGCCATCGGATTCCTGCAACCGGCCGAAGGCCATTTCAAGTGCTTTGGCAGGATACAGTGTCTCGAGCGTCGGGCCAACCGCCCATCCTATTATCTCATGACTGAACGCATCCATGATCATTGAGAGGTACACGAACCCGTAAGTGACGTCATCGGCCCATACCGGGATGTATGTGATGTCACTTACCCACAGCTGGTTCACTGCCGAAGGTATGAACGCCCGCACAAGATTGGGGAATGTCGGAAGACCGTGGTTGGAATCTGTCGTGCGCGGTTTCCGCATTTTGTTGCGGACCTTCAGTCCGTGACGGTGGACTATATCCTCGAAACGGTCTCTGCCGACACGTTCGATGTCAGGGAATTCACGCTTGTACATATACCACAGTTTCATGCCTCCGATGCCTGGATCAAGGCTTCTCACATTGTGGATGTATTCAAGGACGAATGCCTCCTGGGCGGCTTTTCTTGCGGCCGACTCGCCCTTCTGCTTATGATATGCCTGCTTGCTTACGCCAAACAACTTGCACAGCGGCTCGATGCAATATCGCTTCGAGTCGCGCGCATGCAGGTTCTCTATCGTTTGGCGCCAGCTTTTTTTCGTATCTGGATGTCAAACTTCTTTTCGGCGACGTTGATCATCTCGTCGTAGAAGTCGGCACGAAGTTCCGCCTCGCGCAGAGCCTTCTCTAGGCGGCCTATCTTTTGCTCCGCCGTCTCATTGGCCGGCTGCTTCCGGAGCGCCGACGCTTCGGATGCACATTTCTCGGGATTGCCTGTCATCGCATTCATTGCTGCCATATTGTTTTCTTTTCCATGTGCAAATTTAGCAATCCATCTGTTAACTGTCGACTTTGGAACCGACAAAATTTTGGAGATCCGGTAGCCTGAATAGCCTTCTTCATAAAGAGCGAGGACTCTAAGCCGTGCTTCTATCCTTTTTAATTGATTCATAAAGTTGGTTGTTTGTGAGTCAACTTTTTTCAGGGAAAGACA